>NZ_MDGU01000011.1:0-1636 GCF_001705465.1 Lysinibacillus sp. AR18-8 | reverse complement strand
CAGCAGCACACGCTGCAGGCTGACCAGCAATTGCTGTCGCCAGGGCAGCCGGGTCGTTTTTGTTAGATGTGTATAAGAGACAGATTGTAAGCTTGTCCCTTTATTGAATGTCATGCGATTTTTTTATCTGTGAATCATAAAAGCACCCCATCAAAGCTTGTCCTTATTTGAACTGCTCCCCAAATGTTAGACACATCTAACATTTGGAGGAGCAGTTTTTATATGGCTAAATTTACATCGGAAGAAAAACTACAAGCAGCCTTACGTTACATAAAAGGCAATGAAAGTTCACATGAAATTGCTAAATCTATCGGAACAGATCACAAAGCAATTCTTAATTGGGCGAAACAATATGAGTATAATGGCGTAGAAGCGTTTATAAAGCGATATACAAATTATTCGGCACAGTTTAAACTAGACGTACTAAACTTTATGATTGAAAATGGTACGTCCTTACTTGAAACAGCAGCTATCTTTAAGATAGCTACGCCTTCTACACTTCGTAGTTGGAAAAAGCAATTTAAAACAAAAGGATTCGATGCCCTTCAATCAAGGAAAAAGGGGCATCCATCCATGAAAAAAGAAACGAACAAACAACCAAAACAAGCACCAGTAGAAGGGACACCTGAAGCACTTCAAGCAGAAATCAATCGTCTACGTATGGAAAATGAGTACTTAAAAAAGTTGAACGCCTTAGTTCAAGCCAAGGAAAAATCACCAAAGAAGACAAAGTAAAGGTCATCTATGAATTAAGGCATAAATACTCGGTGAAGGCGCTTGCGAAATTCGCAGGCATTCCACGTAGCACGTACTATGATTTAGTGAAGAAGATGGATCGTCCAGATCCAGATGCCGAGTTAAAGGCCGAAATTCGAGCAATTTATAACGAACACGAAGGTCGTTATGGTTATCGTCGTATTCGTGATGAGCTAGCAAATCGTGGGAAAAAAGTGAATCATAAAAAGGTTCAACGTATCATGAAAGAATTAGGTTTAAAGTGCTTAGTGCGTATGAAGAAATACAAATCTTATAAAGGGACAATCGGTAAGATTGCGCCTAATAGATTGGATCGTAACTTCATAGCAGAAGCACCGAATGAAAAATGGGTTACAGATATTACGGAGTTTAAGCTGTTTGGTGAAAAGCTCTATTTATCACCTATTTTAGACTTATTTAACGGCGAAATTATTACGTACACAATTGGTCATAGACCAACATATTCGCTTGTATCAGAAATGTTGGAGAAGGCACTAGAGAGGTTGCCAGAGGAACATCAATTATTGATGCATTCAGATCAAGGTTGGCATTACCAAATGAAACAATATCGCCACGCCCTTGAATCAAGAGGCATTGTGCAAAGTATGTCACGTAAGGGAAACTGTTATGACAACTCTGTCATGGAGAATTTCTTCGGCATCATGAAGTCAGAATTCCTCTACTTAAAGGAATTTGATAGTGTCGAGCATTTTAAAAAGGAACTTGAAAAGTATATAACGTATTACAACACGAGACGTTTAAAGGCAAAATTAAAACTGAGTCCGGTAGAATACCGAACTCAGTTTACCCAAGCTGCCTAAACGAAATAACCGTGTCTAACTTATAGGGGTCACTTCAGGTACTGTCTCTTATACACATC
>NZ_MDGU01000010.1:0-194658 GCF_001705465.1 Lysinibacillus sp. AR18-8 | reverse complement strand
ATTGAGTTTGTCTACAGTCTGGGAGGAATAGTTATCACTATTCCTCTTTCTTTTTTTATGTATTTTTTCTATACTATAATCTATCTAGTTGGGCATCATATGTGGGAGGAGTTGTTAAAGTGCCTTGGAAAAAATCATCAAATAAACTAGTCACACCATTTCAGGTACTTGTTTCTTATTATTTTATAGCAATAGCGATTTCCTTCCTGTTATTACGGCTTCCAGGCGTTCATCAAGAAGGTGTAAAAGTCTCTTTTTTAGATAGCTTGTTTACAGCAGTAAGTGCAGTAAGTGTTACTGGGTTAACAACCATTAATATTTCGGAAACCTATACTACCTTTGGGCTTGTAATGATTCTTGTTATTTTACAGTTAGGCGCCATTGGTATTATGTCACTTGGTACCTTTGTGTGGCTGCTTGTTGGGAAAAAAATAGGCATGCGTGAGCGACAGTTAATCATGATTGATCATAACCAGTACAGTGTCTCTGGTGTTGTTAAATTAATCCGCGAAATTTTAAAAATTTTATTTGGCATTGAATTAACGGGTACCATTATTTTAACGCTACATTTTACCAATTATTTTGATACATTAGAAGAAGCCTTTTTACATGGAATTTTTGCCTCTATTTCTGCTACGACAAATGGAGGATTCGATATAACGGGAATGAGCTTACTGCCATTCCATGATGATTATTTTGTACAGATGGTTACCATGGTACTGATTGTATTAGGTGCTATCGGATTTCCGGTATTAATTGAATTGAAGACTTTTTTGCTTAATCGACGCGAGAATTTCCGTTTTAGTTTATTTACTAAAATCACTACTTCAACATACGCTATTTTATTTATAGTTGGTGCACTTGTCATTTTACTCCTTGAATCATTCCATTCTTTTAAGGAAATGTCTTGGCATGAGGCATTATTTTCAGCAATGTTCCATTCTGTATCAACGAGATCAGCTGGACTGACTACTTACGATGTCACGACTTTTAGTGAAGCTACAGATATATTCATGAGCTTCCTGATGTTCATTGGCTCTTCCCCAAGCTCAGTTGGTGGAGGTATTCGCACCACAACTTTTGCCTTGGCCATTTTATTCTTAATTACCTTTGCTAGAGGAAGAGAGGATATCCAAGTATTTGGACGAGAAATTCATTTGATTGATGTCTTCCGATCATTTGTCGTAATTTTATTAGCCTTTTTCATGGTATTAGTTGCAACCCTTATCTTGCTTATAACAGAGCCACACGCATCTCTTATTCAAATTATTTTTGAAATTACTTCAGCGTTCGGTACATGTGGTATGTCGTTAGGCATAACATCTGATTTATCAGTGGTTGGTAAAATCATTATCATTATTTTAATGTTTATTGGTCGAGTTGGATTAATATCATTCCTTTATACTCTTGGGGGTGGCGGAAGAGGAAAGAAATCAGGCTTCCACTATCCGAAGGAACGAGTAATTATTGGTTAAATTTTTAAAGTATGTGAGGCATTAAGTAAGGAGTAATTCCATCGTAAACCTCATATAAAAGTAAAAAATATTATCTTGTCATAAAATATTCAAAAAATTTAAACTTTTATTTCCTGATTAGATAGATTGTTTTTTGGGCATTTTTTACAAAGTTTTATCAATCTTTATTTAAGGAATTTGACCTATATTGGTAAGGCTGGCTATGAGTACTTAACTAACCGAACAATGAAGCGCAGAAGGAATAAATTTAGCAGTCTTTATTGTTACTATGAGGATTTAAGAATCGTTTAAGTAATAAAAAAAGCTAGTCCTGATAGTTATGACAGGACTAGCGTTTCTTATTAGTTAGAGTAGATTGTTGCAAAGTAAGGTGCTTGACCATGTCGGAAATAGGTTAACAGATAGCCATTTTTTTGTACAATTTTGCCATTTGCAAACTCTTGGTAATCAAGAGCATGAGGGATAATCAAGGTATGCTTAAACAACTCTTTTTCAGTTAACTTAAAGTTAGCAAATTCCTCGCCTGCGATAGCTGGATTTTCTCGTAAAGCGTGATAAAGGGCTTTTTGTTGCTCTTCTGTAGGACGCTCATTCCACCATAGCTTCCGTGGTTGGAACTGCTGAGCCATTAAGTAATCAAGCTGCATTAAACTCTGGACAATGTTTAAATTCACATCATCAATCGTTTCTAAAAACATTAATAAACGACGGAATAAATCCTCTAGCTGATGACCAATACGAGACCAACCTTTTGTTTCCCAATATGTTCCGAAGTTTTGGAAGAAATCAAATGGTGTATCAAAGACCTCTGTAACCAAGTATTCAATCGTATGATCCATACGGTGATCATTCCAATACTTTTCAAGAACATCCTCTGCATGCTTAATACGGACGATATCATCAAATGTTAGAACATTATTTGAAAAGATTTCGTAAGGAGATAGATCCACATAGGTATAGCCAAACTTCTCGGCTTCTAATCGAAGTCCTGTGCCGCGTAAAAGTTTCAAAAATCCAAGCTGTAATTCCTCTGGCCGCATTGCAAAGACATCATTAAATGTTTGACGAAAACTAGCGTAATCTTCCTCTGGTAAACCTGCAATTAAATCTAAATGTTGATCTATTTTTCCGCCATCTTTCACCATAGTAACTGTTCGCTTTAGTTTTTCAAAGTTTTGACGACGTTTTACAAGAGTATTTGTTAAATCGTTCGTAGATTGAACACCTATTTCGAATCGGAACAAACCTTTCGGTGCATTATCATTTAAGAATTGAATGACTTCAGGGCGCATTATATCAGCCGTGATTTCAAACTGGAATACAACACCTGGTTTGTGTTCATCAATTAAAAATTGGAACATTTCCATTGCGTAGCTACGACTGATGTTGAAGGTGCGATCCACAAATTTAATTGTTCGAGCTCCGTTATCCATTAAGAAACGAATATCCTCTTTTATTATTTCACGGTTAAAGTATCGGACGCCAACTTCAATAGAAGATAAACAAAATTGGCAGCTAAATGGGCAGCCTCGGCTTGTTTCGATATATTGAATTCGCTTACCTAGATAGGGCAGATCCTCCTCAAAACGAAAAGGACTTGGTAATTCGCGCAAATCAATTTTAGGTGGCATAGCGTGAATCTTGACTTTCTCGTCCTCTAAATAACAAATACCAGGAACATCTTCTAACAATATTTCACCGTGGAAATAGCGCAGTAATTGTTTAAATGAAGTTTCTCCTTCACCCATCACAATGAAGTCTACCTCAGGTATTCGACGTAACCAATGGTGACAATCATAAGAAACCTCAGGTCCCCCGAGCAGAATTTTAACATTTGGACAGACAGTTTTTAACATCTTGATAACGTGAATTGTTTCTTCGATGTTCCAGATATAGCAACTAAATCCAACGATATCAGGTTTTTTTTGGAATAAATCTGATACAATATTAAAAGCAGGGTCTTTAATAGTATACTCTGCTATAATTGGATTAAACTCCGGTAAAGCTGCGCCTTTTAAATAGCGCAATGCTAAATTTGTGTGAATATACTTTGCATTCAAAGTAGTTAAAATAGTATTCATGCAATAATCTTCCTTTCAACATCCTATTGTATCAGTCAAGTATCTGACATACAATATAATTCTTTTTACCTATTTATTTTGTGAACGGTTCGTGAAATAATTTAAAATACTTAAATTTACTAAATTTTGTAATAATAGAATCGTGCTGTCATAAAGTATAGTAAAGGCTCAAAATTCGATTTTAGAGGTTTTTTACTCTTTTGAAAGGTTCGGTGAGAAAGTTGAAGCAAAATGATATTAATCAATGTTTTGGAAATCTTATGAAAAGTACTTCGTCACCAACACTTATACTCAATAAAGCAGGGAAAATTTTAAACGTCAATGAGGCTGCTATCAATCTTTTCAATCTTAATTTAACCTATATTGGCTATTTAGCTATGGACGAGCCATCTAATTTTAAATGGACTAAGTTCGTCAAACAGTTACAAAATGATTTACGTTCAGAGGAAATTTTCAATATTCGCACAGTTGGAAATGACTACGAAATGTTATCTTTCAAATGCTTTTATGATCCTAATACAGAGGAAATTGTTGCGCAAATTTCAACATTAAATGATGATGTTGCCCATAAATTATATGTTAGCCAAGCACATGAGAGAGCGCAATCTTTTAATGCCTACGATTACTTACCTTATGCTGTTATTGTTAGTGACGCTAGTGGTATTATTCTTGGGCTAAATAAATATGCGGAAATGTTTCTGAAAGTTGAAAATTCGCAGCTTCTTCATAAAGCGCATCAGCATATATTTGATTCATTTACATTGAAAAAGGGGCAAATTACAACCTACCTTTCTAAGTTAATGGGTGAAAAACATGCAAGCATTCATGTAGTCGATGAAACACAAGTAAGCAGAACTTGCTATTATGAAATTTCAAGTATTTTTGATGAATACAATAATATTATTGTCACTGTGATTAATGATGAAACAGAGAAAAAGCAACTTCAACATAAAGTTGAGCATCAGCAAGCATTAAACGTTGTGGGACAGATGGCAGCGAGTATTGCACATGAAATTCGTAACCCATTAACTTCTTTAAAGGGTTTTACTGAATTACTAAAATTAAATGCTGATGATGAATCACGCATGTATCTCTCTGTTATTGACAGTGAGCTTCAACGGATGGAACAAATCTTATCCGAATTATTAGTATTGTCTAAGCCAACAACGATGAAAGTGGAATTATTAGAACTGGATCATATTGTAAAGCAAGTCATTGAGTTTATGCTACCAGATGCACTCATGAAAAATATTATGATTCAGTATATTTCAACCTCTAATCAAGTCTATATTGGCGGCAACGAGAATCGACTAAAGCAAGTGCTGATGAATTTAATTAAAAATGCAATGGAATCCATGAATAATGGTGGTACGATTACCGTCGAAATGGCAACAAATGACTGTGCGATTGTCGAACTTATGATAAAAGATGAAGGTGTTGGCATGGACAGCACGACACTTCAAAACCTATTCCAGCCTTTTTACACGACAAAATCAACAGGGACAGGACTGGGCCTTGCTTTCGTGAAAAAGGTGATTGAAGAACATGAAGGAGTAATTGGCGTTAGTAGTGAACTACAGAAGGGGACATGCTTCCATCTGCAGTTTCCAATTTACACATTCAATCAGATGGATACAATGGAAGTATCCACAAAAGATTCTGCTTATTTAGTAACATAAAGAAAGTAAAAATGGTTGCATAATGAACAACAAAACCTTCTAAATCATATATTGCTTTTGACAATGCTTTTCTAATGTCGCTATAATGTCATGTATAAAGAGCGAAGTGAGAGGAAAAGAATATGCCGTCAGAAGATCTAAAACAATCTTTAAAATTATATATTGTATTATCACGTGCACTAAAAGCAATTAATGAAACAACACATCAATTATTTCAGGATAATGGTTTAAACCCAACTGAATTTGCTGTTCTAGAACTTCTCTATCATAAAGGAAGACAGCCATTACAGCAAATTGGCAATAAAATTTTGTTAGCCAGTGGGTCTATTACGTATGTCATTGATAAGCTAGAGAAGAGAGGTTACTTATTACGAGTATCTTGTCCTGCTGATCGTCGTGTTACGTATGCAGAAATCACCCCTGAAGGTGAAGCTTTTATGGGAGAGCTGTTCCCAAAACACGAACAGCATTTGCATGAATTAATGAGTGTACTATCCCCAGAAGAAAAAGAGCAAGCTATTACGTTATTGAAGAAAATTGGCCTTTCTATCAAAGACCTATCTTATTAAAAAAGTTGTCTCATTGATTTGAGACAACTTTTTTGTGATCAAATAAAGGACGATAGACTATGTCTATCGTCCTTAGCATTTTATTATTTTTTAGATATAGTTGCTGCCATATTAAGCATAGCATCTGTTAAATCTTGTTCATCATTATCATGAATAGTTAATTTTGTAATGAGACCATCTTTCTCAAGGACAACCCCAATTACTTTCTCAGTGTCGAAGTCCACAACATAACCCTCGATATTTTGAACATCTTTAAATGCTGTTAATTCCTCAGCAGTTAGAGCTACTGTTTCACCCACTGCGTTCATATAATCTTGCATAGTTGTTTTTACTTCTTCAAAGCTCGATTGTGAAGCTTCAATTGTTTCAATACGCATAAACACTTCGTCATCATCATTGGACACTAACATGTCTTTACCAGGCTCTTCTTGTGTCAGTGTAAAACCAGGAAGCTGTTGTAGTTTATAGCTTTGATCAACACTTGCTGATTCAGTTGCCTTTTCAGTTTTATCTACACCATTTTGGACGTATTTTACATCTTGTTGAGGCTGTTTAGAGGCATCCTCTGTATTTGTATCATTTGATGCAGGTGTATCTTCTTCTTCCTCATTTGATTCACCTGCTGTATCATCTCCAGATGGTTTTTGATCGGCAGCAGTATTTGATGGCTCATTTTGCTGAGCATCTGAATCCCCTGTTTTATCAGATGTATTACAACCTACAACTAATACGGCTGTTAGTAATAATGCAAGAATTGAAACTAATTTTTTTTGCATAAAAAACCCTCCTTTTCTAAATTAAACGTTAGTAAAGATAAAATGTTTCCAAATATTAATGTTATGATGTTAACGGCAACACTAAAAATAATAATAGTACAAAAACGACATGAGCTACAATAACAAGTGGCATACTTTTACGCCATTCATATAAGAAGCCCCAAATAATGCTTGTTACCAATGCAGCAATGACACCAAGCATAAATCCGCTAAGGGCAATTGATACAGCACATAATACTGCGGTAACTATGACAGCCAGCGGTGGGCGCATAAAACGTTTTAACTGTTGTTGGATATAACCACGCCAAAATAATTCTTCACCTATGGCAACGATAAATACGAGTAAAACATAGTGCCAAATATTTTGTGGTCCGTAGCTTGCTAAAAATTTTTGAACGGATTGTACTAAGTTATTATTAATATATGGAGCGAGCCAGTAACCAAAGCGAATAATACCATATGTGATGGTACCGTATCCAATACCAAAGAGTAAAAATTGCCAAGTAGGTAATTGATCTTCAATGGAGCCAGCTAAGATGGCAATGGCAATACATACTAGTAGAGTGAATGCATACATGTACCAAAATACAGCTTGATTAGCAAAGGTAAAAGCAAGCATACCATAAACGAATAATAAAGAAAGGAGAAATAGTATTGTTTGTTTCGAATTTGTTAGCATATTCGACCTCCATACCTTAATCTTATCAAAAAAATAGTCCCTTATCATCTATTAAGACAAATAGGGACTATTCAGACTATTAAGCTTCATTAGTATATAAAATTTTATATCGTTTATGATTGACGACCGTTTTTTCTTCAATTTCAAGGGAATCAAAATTCTCCATATATGTTAAGTTAACGATCACCGAATTTTCATTTACCTTTTCTACAATACCTTGGAGACCATTTTTAAACTCGATAATATTTCCAACTTCAGCTATTTTCACAGACAGTCAGCTCCTTCATCGACTAATAATATACAGTTTGCATGAAAAATTGGTAAACGTAAAGCTTTTTTTAAATAATTCATAATTTATTACACAAATGAGGCAAAGAGAGGAATAAAGTTCATGGAAAAATACGAAAATATGCTTAAACAATTACAAAATGGGGAAAGAGAAAGTATTGAAATTCAAAAGGAAGAATTTTACGAATTTCGTGAAATTCTTGTAAAACACCCATTATTTAAACATTATAGAGGTGAGGCCAAGCAAAATGGGCGAATTATCTATACTTATACTGAAACACCTAGAAGTTAATTTGTCGAACATTGTCGTAAGTTAATGCTGTAAGAAATGAAATATAAATGTATAATAATGGTATGATTATTTGTGTGTGGAGGGTTGTATGAATGGTCAATCTACTCTTGAAACAAATGGAACAAACTCGTGAGATGATGATTCGCTCAGGTGTAGAAAACGGGTTACAAAATGCAAAAACCATTCAACTGAGTCGCAGATTAGATCAGTTAATGAATACTTATTATAGACAGATGGCATTTGAAGAAGAAAAAGATCAAGAAGACTAAAAAAGATTGTTCCAGTATTCAGAGTAAAAAACATTTTAACATATATGTTTAAAATGCATTTCAATGGGGAATAACTTACTATGAACACAGCAACATTCTCATTTCCCCCTTTAGAGCAGTGATCCCCCAATCACTTGCTCTCTTTTTTTTGCTTATTCGGTATATATGCCCTACATATAAATTTTAGTACAAGTTGTGGGAAGAGTTTGAATTATTTCATTCCTTCACCTAAACTGAAAAGATATAGAGTTGGACTCTCACGGAGAGTACAGACATTCTAGAACAAAGGAGCATGTACATATGACAAAGAAACGTATTGCATTTATTGGAACTGGAGTAATGGGTGCTAGTATTATTAAGCATTTACTAAAAAATGGTCATGAAGTAACCGTCTATACTCGTACGCAAGAAAAAGCAGAGCCTCTTGTTGCCTTAGGGGCGTCATGGGCAAGCTCACCAGCTGAAGCATTTAAAAATCATGAAATTGCCTTTACAATGGTTGGCTATCCTTCAGATGTAGAGGAAGTATATTTTGGGGAAAATGGCCTCTTCCAAACAGCAGAACAAGGCAATATTGTCATTGATATGACGACTTCAGAGCCATCTTTAGCCAAGAAAATTTATATGTATGCTCAATCCATCGGTGTAGAGGCTTTAGACGCCCCTGTTTCAGGTGGGGATATTGGTGCTCAAAATGGCACTTTGTCTATCATGATTGGTGGCGATCAGGTCACATACGACAAGGTATTGCCAATTATGAAGCAATTTGGAGAAAATATAATTTATCAGGGTGAAGCAGGAGCTGGGCAGCATGCAAAGATGTGCAATCAAATTGTTATTGCCTCTGGTATGATTGGCGTGTGTGAATCACTAGCTTATGGACTAAAGGCAGGATTAGATTTACCTACCGTATTACAATCGATCTCTTCAGGTGCAGCAGGTTCATGGTCTTTAAGCAATTTAGCCCCACGTATGATAAAAGAAGATTTTGCACCAGGCTTTTATATTAAACATTTTGTAAAGGATATGAAAATAGCTTTAGACGAGTCAAACAAAATGGGCATAACATTACCAGGACTTGCATTAGCCTATGAAATGTATGAAAAATTAATCGCAGCAGGCTATGGTGATAATGGTACACAAGCACTCTTAAAGTATTATAAATAATTCGCGATGGGATTCTGAATAGGAAACCTGAAGGCTCCTTAAATGGGAGACCTTCAGGTTTTTTGTTTTACTCTTTCCCGAAAAGTTGAGAATCCAGTGAGAAGCTGGATGCGCCTGCGAGAGTAAAGTAAAGAGCTATTGCACCTAAAGCTAAATCTAATTCATAACCAGCCAATCCATCTGCCCCGATAAAGCCGATGCTAAGTTTTGCTGTAAAGATCGCCACAATCATTGTAATGGTTAATAAAGCACCAAATATTCTTGTTGCTAAACCTAAAATAATTGCAATTCCTCCAACTAATTCTATAATTGCCACGATATACGCCATAAATCCTGGTATACCTAGGCTATCAAAGAAGTCAGCTGTATAGCTAATGCCACCTTGAAATTTTTGAAAACCATGCACTGCAAAAATAACGCCTAGAACGATACGTAAAATTGTTGAACCAATATTTTGCATAATAAAGTAACTCCTTATCTTTTTTTGCTTACAATTCGTAACTTAGTTTATTTTTAAAAACAACTTTTGTCAAGTAACTTAATGTATTTTTAGAACAAGTTTTTTTAAAAAGTGATATACTCTTAAATAGGAACTAATATACAAAGGGGGAAGTCATTTGGATCAAAAAAATATTTGTCCGCGATTTGAAAAAGCACTCATGATATTAAATCATCGTTGGAATACACTACTTATTTATCAGCTATTAGATGGTCCGCAAAGGTATTCGACCATTAAAAATCAGTTGAATATTAGTAGTCGTGTATTAACAGAACGTTTAAAGGAGTTAGAGACTGAGCAAATAGTGCTACGTACAGTAATTCCATCAACACCAGTTGTCATTGAGTATGAACTTACAGAAAAGGGTTATGCTATTGCACCTGTGCTAAAAGCGATTGAGCAATGGTCCTCTGAATGGGTAACCATAGATATAGAATGATAAAAAGGTATTCAAGCGAGGGGCTTGAATACCTTTTTTGGTTTTACACAGAAAATAAGCGTTCAATTATCGACCATTTGGCAGTTATTTTTCAGTGAATTTACTGTTATATTGTAAATAATATTAATTTTCTTTAAAAAAAGGTATTTTTTATTTCAGAGAGAAATTAATTGTTTATTATAGAGAATGGAGAGGAGGGTTTTATGAAGAAGAGTACAGCTATAGACGTACAACATCGAAGTCAATTAGCCATTTATTTATCATTACCGATACTTTCATGGGCATTTTATGATTTTGCGAATACAATTTTTTCTTCAAATATAAATACAATATTTTTTCCCTTTTACATGGATGAGGTTTTAGGAACAAATGAAGTCATGCAACAAGTTGCGAGCACCTTTATATCTTATGCAAATGCCATTGCAAGCTTGTTGCTCGTTATCTTTTCACCCCTTTTCGGTGTGTGGATTGATAACACAGGTTATAAAAAGAGATTTATTGTATGGTTTGCATCCATATCTATTCTATTTACATTTATGATGGGAATATTTGCTAATTCACAAACCACTGTCAATTACTCTGGTGTGCCTCTTAGTTTATTTTTGGTAGTTGCAAGTTTTGTCATAGCAAAATTTTTCTTTAATTCAAGTTTAGTATTTTACGATTCTATGATGGGTGATCTAGGGACAAAAGAAGAGATGCCACTCATTTCAGGGTATGGTGTTGCAATCGGGTATCTTGGTACACTTTTTGGATTACTTGTTTACTTGTATGTTGGTAACAGCGATTTTCATCGAGCATTTATCCCAACAGCCATTCTGTATCTACTCTTTTCATTGCCATTATTCTTAATTAATAAAGATACACCGATCCCAAAGTCCCAACGAAAGTCCTTAAAGTTTTTAGATGGTTATAAAGAAATCATTCAAACATTTAAAGATATGAAGCAATATAAAGCAATCTTTACCTTTATGATTGCTTATTTCTTTCTAAATGATGCCATTGCTACAACGATTGCTATGATGGCTGTTTATGCGACAACGATTGTTGGCTTTAGTTCTGGACAATTTATCGTACTTTATTTGGTCTCTACTGTCTCAACAATCATTGGGTCACTTGCCTTTGGGTATATTACGAAATCTATAGGCGCTAAACGTGCCATTACAATTGTTGCACTTATTATGATTGTTGCTTTGGTATTCGCTGTTTTTGCTTCAGCACAATGGATGTTCTGGCTTGCTGGTAGTCTATTTGGTATATCACTTGGCTCAATGTGGGTGACATCTCGGACATATATTATTGAATTATCACCGAACGAAAAACGTGGACAATTTTTTGGGTTGTTTGCTTTTTCAGGTAAAGTATCCTCCATTATTGGTCCAGCTATATATGGAACTGTTACATTATGGATGAAGGATTATGGTACTATTGCTAGTCGTGTAGCATTATCAACGTTGATCGTTATGACTGTCGTTGGTCTATTGGTACATCTAAAAGTTAATGATAAAAATGGAAATAGCAAGTAGGAGAAATGTATTGCCTATGATACAATTGAATTATAAACAGATGTAGAGAAAGGAGCGGGGTTGCATTGGAACATAAAGGAATATTATTAGAAAGTGGCACAAATGAGCTAGAGATTGTTGAATTTGAAGTAGCAAACAATAAGTTTGGCATCAATGTTATTAAAGTAAAAGAAATTATTCAACCGATCCCAGTAACGTTTATCCCACACGCGCACCCGCATGTAGAAGGAATCATTCAATTACGAGGTGAGGTATTACCTGTTGTAGATATGCTACGAGTATTAGGAATTCAAGGTGCTGAGCGTAATCCACAACAAAAATATATTGTCGCAGAATTTAATAAACAACGTGTCGTTTTCCATGTAGATAATGTAACACAAATTCATCGTATTTCTTGGAATCAAATCGAAAAGCCTTCAGATATGTATCAAGGGGGTACATCACAAGTAATTGGTGTGATTAAACAGAATGAGCAAATGATTCTATTACTAGATTTCGAAAGAATTATGGTGGATATCAATCCTGCATCAGGAATTAGTGTGGAATCTGTTAAAAAGCTCGGTAAACGTGAGCGATCTGGAAAGCGAATTTTAATTGCAGAAGATTCACCGTTATTACGTAAATTACTGTTTGATACTATGAGTGAAGCTGGTTATGACAATGTTGAATTCTTTGAAAATGGCCGCGATGCTTATGAATACTTAGAGGGAATTGCAAAGAGTGGTAGTGACATAGCAGAGCATATTCAATTGGTGGTAACGGATATTGAAATGCCACAAATGGATGGCCATCATTTAACACGAAAAATCAAAGAGCATCCCGATCTTCAAAAGCTTCCTGTTATCATTTTTTCAAGTCTAATTACAGATGACCTTCGTCATAAAGGTGATCAAGTAGGGGCTGAGGATCAAATAAGTAAGCCAGAAATTGCAGAGCTCATTTTACGTGTTGACCAACTTATTCTGTAATCACCATGGCTTACATGATACTTCTCAATTTTAATAATGGGTATCCTGCAAGTATAAATAAATGAAAGTAAAGTCGGATGCCTTAATTAAGAGGGTCCGATTTTTTTGTATATGTCCAAATATTATGAACAAAATAAATGGTAGATGCTTGAAGGATGTGATTATTTGAATGAATTAAAAACAGCTATTATTGATATCGGCTCCAATACTATACGATTAGTATTATATCAATATGATAATGAAGAGGGACTTCGTGAGCTTGGAAATATTAAGACGGTAGCACGTTTGCGTACATATATACAGCCCTCAGGAGAGATGTCTGATGAAGGTATTCAAGTGTTATCAGAAACTTTATTAACATTTAAAGCCATGCTTGAGGATTTTGAAGTAACAGATGTAAAAGCTGCTGCGACTGCGGCTATTCGACAAGCCACTAATCGAGACAAAATTATAGAGGAAATGAAAGAACGGACTGGTATCCAAATAGAGCTTTTATCAGAAGAGGAAGAGGCCTATTTTGGCTACGTTGCTGTTGCTTACTCCATGGGTACAAAATCGGCCGTAACAATCGATATCGGTGGTGGTAGTACCGAAATTACGCTGTTTGAAAATAAAGAAATTCAGCAATCACATAGTTTCCCTTTTGGGACAGTTTCTTTAAAGCAACGTTTTGTAAAAGGTGACATTATCAATAGTAGTGAGAAAAAAGAGCTTCTTGCCTTTGTCAAAGAGCAGTTCCAAACACTCCCTTGGATAAAAAATGTTGCTCTACCTATTATCGCAATTGGTGGTAGTGCACGTAATATTGCTCAAATACATCAACAAAAGCATGATTATCCTATTGCCAGCGTACATGGTTATGAAATGACAAAGGAAAATTTGGATGATTTAAGCTTATTTTTAGGGCAATTAAGCTTTCAGGAATTGAAACAATTGGATGGTCTCTCATCTGACCGTGCAGATATCATTGTTCCTGCATTAGAGGTATTTAGAGTGTTGATGGAGGTAGTTGGTAGTGAGACCTTCCAACTGACAAAGCGAGGTTTACGTGAGGGACTCATTATTCAACGGATTTTGCAAACAGATACAAAGGCGTTTGATAAATATAATGTATTTGAAGGAAATGCTAGAAGATTAGCACGTCAGTATGGTCGGAGTGAAGTGGAAGTAGATTATTTAATGCATTTAGCAGACCAATTGTATCGTGAATGTTGTCATTTAGGCTACTTGCAATATCATCCAGAAGATTTGCATTTATTAGCAAAAGCGGCGAAGGTTTTTAATATAGGAGAGTATATCGAATTAAGCTCTTCAAGCCAACATACTTTTTATTTAATTGCGAATCAATCCATTGATGGTTTAAATCATTTAGAACGAGTAAAACTAGCACTTCTTGCCTCCTATAAAAATAAAGATTATTTCGAACGATTTGCTGCCCCATTTGCTACATGGATGAGTCGGGAGGAACATCGTAAAATAAGAGACTTCGGAGCGTTATTAAAATTTGTCTATGCATTAAATGTTTCAAAACGCAATATAGTACATGCTATTGAAATGCACACCGAAGAAGATCATGTTCAGCTTAATATTTATGTAAAAAAGAATGCTGCGGCTGAAAAGTATCAAGCCAATCGACATAGAAAGCATTTAGAACGTGCATTAAAAATCCCAATGAAGATCAATTTTATTGAAGAAGGGTGGAACAATGGATGACAACTGAAGTAACGAAAAACGAGCTACATGGGGAAGAGTTCTCCGAAAACTACAATCTATTGTTAGAGGAAATTGCAAAGCCTCAATATTATAATAATCGTGAATTAAGCTGGCTTGCCTTTAATGAACGCGTGCTAGAGGAAGCAGAGGATATTAATAATCCTCTGCTCGAGCGTTTAAAATTTTTAGCTATATTTAGTTCCAATCTAGATGAATTTTTTATGGTTCGTGTTGCAGGCTTACAGGACCAGGTACGTGCTGGTTTTCATAAGCCCGAAAACAAATCTGGCTTAACGCCGAAGGAACAGTTGGCCAAAATAGCAGAACGCACACAAGCATTAGTGCGTCGACAAACTGAGGTGTATAGACATTTAATCTATGATTTACTACCTCAACATAATGTACATATTGCGGACATGAAAGATTTAAATAGCAAGCAAAAATCATTTATCAATGAAATGTTTGCAGAAACTATCTTCCCTGTTTTAACCCCTGTTGCAGTGGATGCATATCGTCCTTTCCCAACCTTGCTTGGTAAAACTTTGAATTTACTAGTGCTGTTAGAGCAGGATGAGTCAGATCTTGAAAGTCGTGAAAAAGTGGCGATTGTCCAGGTTCCATCTGTGTTAGATCGCTATATAAAAGTACCGTCCGAAGAAGGTAAGACAGTTGTAGTTTTATTGGAGGATGTGATAGTAGCGCATATTGAAAAGCTGTTTTATGGCTATAGCGTAAAATCAGCACAAGCCTTCCGCTTAACAAGAAATGCAGATTTAACTATCCATGAAGAAGGGGCTCGAGATCTTCTCGTGGAGATCGAAAAAGAGCTGAAAAAGCGAAAATGGGGAGTAGGAAGCCGTTTAGAAGTTCGAGTTGGAGAAATGAACGAGGAAGTGCTGCAATACTTACTAGATGAATTCGAAATAGAAGAATCGGATGTATTCCATATTGATGGTCCTTTGGATTTAACGTTTATGTTCTCTTTTGTGAAAGGTATTTCAGTAGGTCGTGAGCATTTAGAATATGAAAGCTTTATCCCACAGCCACCTTTAGATTTACAGTCTGACGAAAATATTTTTGAAAAAGCACTTCAACAGGATATATTTTTCCATCATCCATATGAATCTTTTGCCCCTATTGTTGATTTTATTTCTGAGGCCGCTGTCAACCCGAATGTGTTGGCTATAAAACAGACATTATATCGAGTAAGCGGAAATTCACCGATTATTCAAGCGTTAAAGCTTGCCGCTGAAAATGGTAAACAAGTAACGGTATTAGTGGAGCTAAAGGCTCGCTTCGATGAAGAAAACAATGTGCACTGGGCAAAACAATTAGAACAAGCAGGTTGTCTTGTGATCTATGGGATGAATAATTTAAAAACGCACTCAAAAATCACGCTAGTCGTAAGTCGTCGTAACGGCAAAATTGAACGTTTTGTCCATTTGGGTACAGGAAATTATAATGATGCAACTGCAAAAATTTATACGGATATGGGCATAATAACGACAGATAAAGAGTTTGGCATTGATGCGACAAATTTCTTTAACTACTTAAGTGGCTATACAGAAAAGCCTACCTTTAATCATTTAGTCGTTGCACCATTTGATATACGCGATGAGTTTATTCGGTTAATGGATGAGGAAATTGCCTGTCATAAAAAATATGGAAATGGTTTTATTCGTGCAAAAATGAATTCATTGACAGACAAAGATTTAATGATGAAGCTTTATGAGGCATCGATTGCGGGTGTAAAGGTCGAGCTTATTATTCGTGGTATATGCTGTATTAGACCAGGAATCCCAGGTATTAGTGAGAACATTACTGTAACAAGTATTGTTGGTCGTTTCCTTGAACATTCTCGTATTTATTGGTTCCATCATAATGGGGAAAATAAAGTATATTTATCCTCTGCAGATATGATGACACGCAATATGATTAAACGTGTAGAAATTTTATTCCCTGTATATGCAAGTGAAGCAAAAACTCGTATTATTGACATAATGAATGCACAATTAATGGATACTGCCAAAGCCCGTATTCAAGACTCTAATGGTAAGTATCATTATAAAGAGTTTGATCGTAGCGAAGATCCATTAAATAGCCAGGAAATTTTCTTGAAGGATGCATTAAAGCCTACGCTAGACGAAGAATAGAGCAAACACGCTACTTAGTGAGGGATAGAATGAAAAAATGTAGAGAAAATGTAGCGCCATTTGCAGAATATCAACAGCTCATGCAACTGAATCCATTTGATGCAATCATTTGTTTGAGACAAGTTGATAAGACAGTGTTTGAGGTCGTTGAATTTAATGAAAAGCTATCGTCAATGATTGAGCTGCAGGATATAACAGCCAAAAACGCTGAGAACTTTTTTACTAAGCAATGCTGGCTGCAATTGTCGGGATTTCTAATTGAAGAAATCAATAAACAGCATACTCTAAAATTAGGTAACGGTCTTCAAGAGAAAACATTTATGCTTCATGTTCAGCACTTTTCTGAATCAATAGTTGCCATTATTCTTCGAGCGACATCATTTGAAGAAAATCCCTATTTACAGTTCATTGAACAACATATAAGTCCAGTGTTAACGACAGATTTACAAGGTCGAATAATTCATCAAAATATTGCTGCTACTGCTACACTATCGAGAGAGCAGCACAGTCTAATTGGACTAGATATTTTTTCATTACTCGAAAGTAAATATCTCAATGAGTTTAAACTATTATTTACCAAAACAATCGAAGGTTCAGCGTTTGGCATGCCTAAATGCTTATTGAAAGGTGATTTACTAAGCAAAGAGCCCTTTTATTTAAGAACGCATCCAACCTATTATAATGGTGAGGTTGTGGGTGTCCACCTATTTGTTAAAGATGCTAATTCATTTATGAATGATCATGAAGCATTCTATTACCTAGCACTAATGGATGAATTAACAGGTATTTGGAATCGAAAAGCTTTTAAGGAGCATTGGCTACAGCATTTAAATGATAAAAAGCAAGAGCATAAGCAAGCCGCTCTTATTTTAGTTGACATTGACCGTTTTAAAAAGTTTAATGAATCCCTTGGCGAGAGCAAGGGAGATGATTTGATGCGTATGTTTAGTCATAGGTTACGGGAGCTTTGCTACTCAAAGTGTTCGTTATATCGATATAATAGTGATGAGTTTATTTTTGTGCTAAAAGATGCAACCATCCAAAAAATTGAACGAACTGCAAACTTGATTATGGACGTATTAAAACAGCCATTTATGATAGATGGACAGGAATATTTTATTAGCGTATCGATTGGGATTTCACTTAGCCCAGCAGATGGTAAAGATATCGAGACACTTGTACGGAAAGCAGATAAAGCTTTATTTTCTGTTAAAGAACATGGTCGTTCACATTATCGCTACTACCGTGAAGATATGACGGCCATTTTTCCAAACGAAGCATTAATGGAGGCACATTTACGTCGAGCAATTGAATTTAATGAGCTAAGTCTCCATTTACAACCGCAAATGGATTTAGCAAATAATAGCATCAATAGCTTTGAAGCATTATTACGATGGAATAACCGTAAATTTGGTTTTGTATCACCAGCACAATTTATTCCTATTGCGGAAGCCTCAGGGTTGATTATTGAAATCGGTGATTGGATTATTGATGAGGTATGTCGTTACCAAAAAGAATGGCAATCGAAAGGATATCGTCCTGTACGGATTGCAGTCAATATATCCCCAAAACAATTTAGAAAAGAAAATTTTGCCCGAAAAATTAAAACAGCTTTAAAGAAATATGGTGTACCGCCTGAATTATTAGAAGTAGAAATTACCGAAAGTTCCATGACAAATGTACATGAAACATTTTCGATTCTTACAGAACTGAAGCAATTAGGTGTTTATGTGTCTGTGGATGACTTTGGGACAGGCTATTCCTCATTAAGTTATCTCAAGCGTTATCCGATTGATATTATTAAAATTGATCAGTCATTTATTGCAGATATAGCGAAGGATGACAAAAATGAAGCCATCATAAAAGCCATTATTTCGATGTCTCATAATTTAGGATTAGAGGTCATTGCTGAGGGAATTGAAGAACCAATACAAGTTGATTTTCTCAAACGCCATCGTTGTCAAAAAGGGCAAGGCTATTTGTATAATAAACCATTACCAGTTGAAACGATTGTACAACAATATTTTGTAAGCTAGAAAACGGGTAGCACTTTCATCACAAAATAGATGAAGTGCTACTTTTTTATTTGCCGTTTTTAAGACCGTTTAAGACAATTGCTGTGAATTGCGCCATCTCAGAGGCTAGGTCAAAGTCTTCACTATGTATCAACCAATCATAGACATTGGCACGCATACAGCGCTGAATAAGTGTTTGTATGGTAGCAGCAGAAACATCTTGTCTAAATTCCCCATGTTGAATTCCTTCCTCGATATATGTATTCATTATCTGAAAAATCTTACGTTGTGGATTGATTAAATAATGATCCTGTTCTACTTGGTTTGTCATAGCAGCCGTATATACTGTACGTAATAAATCCTTTCCCACAATATTGGTTAAATATCTCATTTGCTCTTGATACACTAAGAGTATTTTTTCACTTGCTGGTAATGTGGGATCAATATTTTTTTCAACTGTACGATAAAAATTATCAAGCTCCTTAAATTTTTCTAAAATAACATCATATTTAGATGGGAAATGTGTATAAAATGTACCCTTTGAAACATTACATGCCTTTGTAATTTGTTCAACAGAAACATGTTCATAACCATGCTTGTTAAATAAATCTAAAGAAGTTTTCAATAATTTTTCACGTGTTTCTAATGCCTTTTTCTGTCTGCTTGTGAGTGTTTCCATTGGTAGCTAATACCTCCTGTATAAAATATTGTAAAATATCTTTTGTAAAAAATATTCTGAAAATATTAATTTTTTAATTGACGAGATGGATTTCGATTGATTATGATTTAAATGACCGAAGTCAATGACTGCGGTCAATGATGTTATCTCGTTACTAATGTTACTTTAAAAAATGAAAGTTGGCTAGTATATCATCAAGTTTTCTGTTGTATTTTCAAGGAATGGGGAGGTCACAATGAAGAAAAAATTGGGTTTTATTGGCTTAGGGAATATGGGTTTACCGATGGCTATTAACTTATTAAGAGCAGATTATCAGGTATATGGTTTCGATACGAATGCGGAAGCAATGGAACAATTCGCAGCAGCAGGTGGTTTCGGCCTTGAGACAGCTATGGATATTGCGAAACAATGTGATGTTATTATGACAAGTTTGCCTACCCCTCAGGTTGTAGAATTGGTTTATCGATCAGAGCAAGGAATTTTACAACATGCAAAGAAAGGGTGCCTGCTGATTGATTTTAGTACTGTTAATCCCGAATTGAATGATACGTTACATACAGAAGCTATAGCTTTGGGATTACGTTATTTGGGAGCACCTGTCAGTGGGGGTGTCATTGGGGCTATCAATGCGACATTAACTATTATGGTTGGTGGTGACACAGATGATTATATAAGTGCTGGTGAAATATTCAGAATAGTCGGTAAAAACATTTATCACTTGGGCACATCTTCAAGTATAGGAACGCGAATTAAATTACTCAATAACTTAATGATTGGCTTTTACACAGAGGCAGTTGCTGAAACGATTGTACTTGGCGAAAAAATGGGTATTCAGGCAGACACGCTCTATGAAGTATTAAATAATAGTTATGGGCAAAGCCGTATTTATGAACGTAATTATTTGGAATATATGAAAAATGATAATTATGAGCCGGGCTTTTCGACAAATCTACTATTAAAAGATTTGAAGTTAGCTAAGGAAATGGCGGATGAAGCAGGCGTATCGCTGCGAATCGGCGAAAAGTTAGTGGATCTTTATAGTGAAATTGCTCAGCAGGGCTATGGAGAAAAAGATATGTCTGCAGCTTATTTAAGTTTAAAAGAAAAATGTAAACTAGAACAATTTTAAGAGGAGGAAATGGATATGACAACGACACAAGAGGTTAAAACATTAACACATTTTATTGGTGGCAAATTGGTTGAAGGAAAAAGTGGCCGATTCGGTTCGGTATTTAACCCAACAACAGGTGAAGTCATTGCTAAGGTACCCCTTGCAACAGTAGAGGAAACACAAGATGCAATCGAGCAAGCTCAAGCAGCATTTCCGGCTTGGCGTGATACATCAGTGGCTAAGCGTGCAGAAATTGTATTAAAGTTCCGTAACCTTATCACTGAAAATATGGAAGAGCTATTACAAATCATTTGTACTGAAAGCGGTAAAACGATTGAAGATGCCAAAGGTGAGATTACACGAGGACTTGAATCTGTTGACTTAGCCATTGGTGCGCCACATTTAATGAAAGGAGAATACTCCGTAAATGTTGGAGGTCAAATAAATGCTTATTCTGCAAAATATCCTTTAGGGGTTGTGGCAGCAATTTCTCCATTTAATTTCCCCATCATGGTGCCTCTAGCACAAACGAGTATGGCCATTGCTGTAGGAAATGCGGTTATTTTAAAGGCATCTGAGCGTGTGCCAATGACTTCATTATATGTTAGTGAGCTTTGGAAGAAGGCGGGATTGCCTGATGGTATTTGGACAGTAATCAATGGTGATAAAGATGCAGTCAATGAACTTTTAGAAAACCCAGCTGTGCAAGCGATTTCATTTGTTGGATCAACACCAGTAGCTAAATATATTTATGAAACAGGATCAAAGTACGGTAAACGTGTCACGGCTCTTGGTGGTGGTAAAAACAATATGGTCGTGATGCCAGATGCGGATCTTGAACAGGTTGCTAATGCCTTTATTGGTGCAGCTTATGGAGCAGCATCCCAACGTTGCATGGCAATATCTACTATCATGCCTGTAGGAAAGGATACTGCTGATCGCCTAGTGGATATTCTTAAGGAAAAAATTTCTAATCTGAAAGTAGGCCCATATACAAACCCTGATTCAGATTTTGGCCCTGTTATTTCTCAGCATTCAAAAGAAGCAATTCTTACTGCAATTGATCGAGGGGAAGCCGAAGGAGCTTCAGTAATTTGTGACGGACGAGAACTTGATATTGTCAAAGAGTCTAAAGGGTTCTATGTAGGGCCTACATTATTAGATCATGTAAAGCCAGGCATGGAAGTTTACGAGCAAGAAATATTTGGTCCAGCTCGCAATGTTGTTCGTGTAGATTCCTTAGAGGAAGCTATTACACTTATCAATAAGCATGAGCTAGGTAATGGTGTCACAATCTTTACGAATGATGGATTAGCAGCTCGAAAATTTACAACAGAAATTGATGTTGGCATGGTTGGTGTCAATGTACCAATTCCAATTCCTGTTGGCTACCATAACTTTGCAGGCTTTAAAGGATCTCGTTTTGGTGAGGGGCATATGTTTGGCCCAGATCAAGCACGATTCTTTACAAAAACTAAGACAATTTCAGAGCGTTGGATGGCTGGCAATGCCTCCTCAGCATCCACGTTTTCATTCCCAAGCAATAACGACTAATAAAACCTAGAGCTGTAGAGTTATACAGCTCTTTTTCTAAAAAAGGGGATGGGTGGGGTGTAAATGTTAGAGTATATTGGTCTTTTTGGTAGTTTAGCATTATTAGTTTATTTAACAATGAAGGGTGTAAATCTACTTATTTCAGCACCGTTAACTGCGCTGTTAGCAGCCTTAACAAACGGTCTTGCATTTTTTCCTCAAACAGCTGATAAAGATCAGGCCAACTTTCTAACGAGCTATATGGATGGATTCACCGGATTTGTTGGTTCATGGTATTTAATGTTCATGGCGGGCGCCATTTTCGGCAAAGTCATGGAGGACACAGGCGCTGCAGATAGTGTCTCTAAATGGATTGTAGAAAAAATAGGGGTGAAATATGCCACATATGCTGTAGTTTTAGCTGCAGCAGTACTCACATATGGTGGTGTTTCAGTTTTTATCGTAGCCTTTTCAGTTTATCCAATGGCTATTAGTTTATTTAAACAAGCAAACTTTCCACGACGTTTTATTCCTGCTGCACTGGGCCTAGGTTCTGTCACATTTACGATGACATCAGCAGGCTCACCTGAGATTCAAAATTGGATACCAATTCCATATCTTGGTACAACTCCATATGCAGGTTGGCAAGTTAGTATTGTCGTGGCTATTTTTATGGCTGTTGGTGGCTCGCTTTGGCTGAATTGGATGATTAAACGCGCTGTTAACAATGGGGAAATTTTCATTGAGCGCTCCACCGATCCAGTAGCTGATGAAACAAGAAAGCTTCCGAGTCCCCTTTTGAGTCTCATACCATTATTAGTTGTTTTAGTCATTTCTTATATTTTCCATGATTCACTTGGAACCTCTGCTTTAATTGTAGCCTTAACAAGTGGCTGTATCGTTGCTTATTTAGTGAGTTACAAATATGCAAAGTCAGTTGGCGCAACATTAGCAGCAGGTGCAATGGGTGCTATTATTGCCATTGCAAATACGGCGGCTGTTGTCGGCTTTGGCGGGGTAGTAAAAGCAACACCATCCTTTGTTGCAACTGTTGATGTAATGACCAATATCCCTGGCAGTCCACTGATTGGAGGAGCCTTAGCAATTGCGGTTATTGCTGGTTTAACAGGTTCAGCATCAGGGGGACAAACAATTGCTATGCCCTTACTAGCACCGCATTATATCGAGATGGGTGTAGATACAGAGGCGTTGCATCGGACAATCGCTATAGCATCTGGTTCCCTAGATTCATTGCCGCACGGAGGATATGTTGTGACAACCATCAATTCAGTATGTAATGAAAAGCATAAGGATGCATATATGCCATTTGGAGCTTTGACGGTTATTATCCCTATCATAGGTACAATACTTGCAATCATATTATTCTCATTAGGGATGTAGGAGGGATGAAGTATGCAAGGAAAAACGGTTTTTATTACAGGGGCAGCTCGTGGTATTGGTCTTGCTATGGCACAAGCATTTGCTGAGCAAGGGGCTAATGTTGTGATATCAGATAAAAATGAACAGCTTCTTGAGGAAGCCGTCGCACAATACCCCTCTTTAACTTCCTATATATGTGATGTGACAGAAGAACAAGCCATAAGAGAAGCCATTGATTTTACGATTAATAAATTCTCAACATTAGATATTTTAATCAATAATGCAGGATTTCAACATGTGTCGCTTATTGAGGATTTTAAGACAGAAATTTTTGAGTCAATGCAAAAAGTGATGGTCGTTGCTCCCTTTGTGGCGATGAAGTATGCGTTACCACATATGAAGAAAAATCAATTTGGTCGTATTATCAATATGGCCTCCATCAATGGCGTCATTGGGTTTGCTGGGAAGGCGGGATATAATGCAGCAAAGCATGGTGTGATTGGGCTTACTAAGGTAACGGCACTAGAGGTGGCGACAGAGGGAATTACGGTAAATGCTATTTGTCCAGGGTATGTTGACACGGAATTAGTACGTAATCAGTTTATGGATTTAGCACAGACACGGGGTATTCAAGTGGAAGAAGTTCTTGAACAAGTGTTATATCCACTTGTACCGCAAAAACGTTTACTTGATGTCTCAGAAATTACAGGACTTGCATTATATTTAGCAAGTGATGTAGCAAAGGGGTTAACCGGCCAGGCCATACTATTAGATGGTGGCTATACAGCTCAATAGCTTAGGAGGGAAAATATGATTCAAACAAAAACCATCTTTACTGTTCATTCTCCAGGAACGATTGTATATGGTCGAGATTCATTTGAAGAAGTAGGAGAGTATGCGAAAAAACTAGGTTCAAAGGCATTAATTATTAGTGATCCAATTATGGACAGTTTAGGCTTTATCAAGAAATGCCATACACTGTTAAAGACCCAAGGGATAGACGTCGTTTCATATATAGGGGTGACAACTGAGCCAGATGATACGTATGTAGCAGAGGGATTGCAGCTTTTGCAGAAAGAAAACTGTGATGTCATTATTTCTGTTGGTGGTGGTAGCTGTATTGATACGGCGAAGGCGATTGCAGTAGTGGCTACAAATGGCGGCTACATAGGAGATTATATGAAAATGGCAAAGGTTGCAGCTGAAGCACCAATTCCACACATTGCGATACCAACAACAGCAGGTACAGGCTCTGAAGCAACAGATGCCACTGTTATTACCAATACAAAAAGTGATGTGAAAATGATGATTAAGCAACCAGCTTTTATGCCCACTATAGCGATTGTTGATCCTATTTTAACCATTACCTCACCTCCAGCAATTACTGCAGCAACTGGAATAGATGCATTGAGCCATGCCATTGAGAGCTATTTATCGCGTTTAGCTCATCCTTATTCGAATGTGCTCGCCTTATCTGCTATGGAATTAATTGTGAATAACATCATAAGGGTTTATGAATATGGAGATGATGTTGATGCTAGGGAAGCGATGTCATTGGGTTCGATGCAGGCAGGGCTGTCATTTTCTAATGCTTCTGTTGCCCTTGTACATGGAATGTCTCGTCCGATTGGGGCACTTTTCCACGTACCGCATGGCATCTCCAATGCGATGCTTTTACCAGCTGTACTAGATTATTCAAAAGACGCTTGTATAGATCGATTGGCAGATTTAGGACAATTTTTTAATAAAACAAAAGAACGTCTATCGCAAGAGGAACTTGCTCAGCTTGCTATTACGTCCATTAAAGATATGTGTAAGTATATGAAAATTGGCAATTTAAAGCAGTGGGGAATCGAGGAGCATGCTTATTATCAGGCCATTCCTAAAATGGCTGAGGATGCACTTGCAAGTGGGAGTCCTGGTAACAATCCGAAGATACCAACTTTAGAAGAGTTAATGGAGCTATATAAAATTGCCTATACGTATGAGTTTTAATGATATTGGAGAGCTATTCATTGAATGAATGGCTCTTTTATATTTTTTCAGAAAATAAACTCGCATTCTATAGAATTAATATGACATATTCGAGAATATATAGTAAACTTTTAGTGAATCACCATTCATTTTTAACAAAGGGGGAAATGGAATGTTGCAAGGGAAGACGATTATTATTACGGGTGGATCAAGTGGCATGGGGCTGTATATGGCAAAGCAGTTCGTAACTGAGGGAGCTAATGTTGTTATAACAGGTCGTAACGAAGAACGATTAGCAGAGGCAAAGAAATTTATAGCGGAGGCTGGTCCCTCTATTGAGACATTCCAAATGGATGTACGTGTACCTGAGCATGCTGAGGCTATGCTCGAATTTGCTATTGAAAAATTTGGTCAAGTTGATGGGCTTGTGAATAATGCAGCAGGTAACTTTATTGTACGTGCAGAGGATTTATCACCGAATGGCTGGAAGGCTGTCGTAGATATTGTATTAAATGGTACATTCTATTGCTCTTCAGCAGTAGGCAAGTATTGGATTGAGAATAAGATCAAAGGGTCTATATTAAATATGGTAGCGACGTATGCTTGGAATGCAGGAGCAGGTGTGATCCATTCAGCTGCAGCAAAAGCAGGGGTACTATCATTGACGAGAACGCTAGCTGTTGAGTGGGGGAAACAGTATGGGATTCGGGTTAATGCTATTGCACCAGGCCCGATCGAGCGTACTGGTGGAGCCGATAAGCTTTGGGAATCAGAAGCAGCGGCAGCTCGTACACTAGATTCTGTTCCACTAGGCCGTATAGGAACACCAGAAGAAATTGCTGATTTAGCTACATTTATGATGTCTAACAAAGCAAGTTATATGAATGGAGAATGTGTAACTTTGGATGGTGGGCAGTGGCTCAATCAATATCCATTCTAAAAAATCTTTGCATAACGAATAGCTGGGTTGACGCATACTAAGGGTAAAGAAAGGAGTTTTGCCGATGGGTATGTGGTTAATACCAGCAATTATTGCCATTGTGATCATTTCTGCTATTTCGTTTGTTTATACATTAAAAATAGCTAAAATGACTTCTGAACGGAAATCTGAAAATGATACCCCTATTTCAGAAACAGTTGAAGAATATGCAACGATGTTGAACCCAATTGTTTGGGTCTATGCAATTTTTTTACTTTTTTTAGGAATCATGATTTTTTACTACTGGAGTAAGGCTGGCTATTAGTTCAGAACCATCTTCATTCAGTCACGAAAACTTGACTGGATGAAGATATTCTAAGTTTTTGCTGTAAAGGCTAAAATAATTCATTGTTCATGAAAACTCTTCTCGGCCTGGTCATGGTCATACATAGAAAAGTTGTGATATGATGAAAGGGAAGGACTGTTCTACACAGTGAGGACAGAAAAGGAGAAGAAGTTCATGATTTCAACTAACAGCAAAGACTTATTAGCAATGCCAATTAGTGATTTTATCATTTCCTCTGAAAAAGTTGCGCATGTACAAAGTGGAAATAGTGCGGAACATGCACTCCTTGTACTAACACGTACAGGGTACTCGTCCATACCTGTATTAGATTTGAAATATCGACTTCAAGGTTTACTTAGCATGAAAATGATTACCGAATCGATTCTTGGACTTGAGCATATTGAATATGAAAAGCTACCTGATATTAAGGTTGACTCTATTATGGAAAAAGAGATCGCTGTATTGAAGCTGACGGATACTTTCCAGCGTGCTTTGGATTTAGTTATTAACCACGCCTTTTTATGTGTAGTGGACGAAGATGGTACATTTGCAGGGATATTAACAAGACGTGTTATTTTAAAGCAATTGAAAAAATATATTTATCAAAAAGAGTAGTAGCTTAAGAGGGAACTCAGATGAAAATCATGAGGCCCTCTTTGCTTGTATTGGAGGTTTACAGATTGATGGCAACAGAGGCAGAAATTTTAAAAATCTTAGCTGAAGAACGCAATATGCGGAAAGCAGCAGAACGTCTATTTTTATCCCAACCAGCCCTTTCACAACGATTGCAAACGATTGAGAAAGACTGGGGTGCACAATTATTTATTCGTTCACAAAAAGGTTTAACAGCAACACCTGCTGGTGAACAAGTTATTGCTTATGCAAAGGAAATGCTAGCCAAAAAGGAAGAAATATTTGAAACGATTCAATCCTTAACGACAAAGGTAAACGGGACATTGAAAATTGCTTGTGCATCCATTGTTGGTCAGAACTGGCTACCAAAAATCTTGAAGGAGTTTGTGTCAAAATATCCAGAGGCTAAAATATCACTGATGACGGGCTGGAGTTCTGAAATTGTGAAGGCTCTTTACGAGGGCGAGGCCCATGTAGGCATTGTACGAGGCCAAGTTGACTGGAAAGGAGAAAAGATCCACCTTTTCAGAGATACTCTTTATTTAGTGGACAAAGAGGTTAAAACAATTGAAGATGTGTTAAAGACAGACCGTCCATTTATTCAATATAAGAGTGATTCCAACTATTATCAAGAAATTCAGCAATGGTGGCAGCAGCATTTTGCCTCGAATCCAAGAAAACAAATTTTAGTGGATCAAATTGAAATTTGCAAGCAAATGGCATTAAATGGTATCGGTTATGCGATCTTGCCTTCTATTACGTTAAATGACCACGATGCCATTCACAAAATCCCTCTATCAAATGATGAAAAAGAGTTTGGTCTTACACGCGATACTTGGTTAATTGGTTATGAATCCTCTTTTGAATTAAGACAAGTAGAGGCGTTTGTGGAAGTAGTGCAGGATCATGCACGGTGTTTGTTTGATTATACTAAATAGAAAATCAGGCAGCTCCAGGTTGTTTTGGAGTTGCCTTTTTGCATTGTAGAATTCTTAAGAGTTTATGAATATTAATGAAGATAACATAAGAAATGGAACAAAATGCAATATAAATCGTATAATTATGTAACCATCTATTTACATAAAAAGGGGTTGAGCTTTTGAAAAAGACAAAATGGACGGCACTGACCTTACTAGTCATGCTGGTAATGAGCTTTATCTTGCCTACAACTCAGGCAAGTGCTGCTGCTACGCTAGAGGTGAAAGCAACAGCGGGTGTTTCTGGTAAAGCGAAATATCAATCAGTAGTACCACTCCAAGTTACAGTGAAAAATAATGGAGCTGACTTCTCAGGAGATATGGCGATTAATTCATCAAATTCTTATGAGGCAGCTTCAGCACTTGTCGTTCCAATTGATATAGCAGCAGGAGAGGAAAAGACATTTACTTTCTATCTTGATGGTTTAGCTGACTATAGTTATTCGGACACCGATTTATTTGCTTTTTATGAGGGAAGCATTGAAAAAGGAAAAAAGATTGCCTATAAGGGAACTAAACGTCTGCAATCAAATTTTTTAGACCCCTCATCAACATTCATTTATACATTAACAGATAAAAGTGATCGTCTTTCTGCACTATTACGTTTATCAACATTTGTAGCTCAAAGTAATGTGGAAGTATTTAATATCAATCAATTAAAAGATTATACACTTCCAGAAGATTCGCAGGGACTTGCGATGGCCAATGTCATTGTTGTAGATGAAGTGGCTATTGCTGATTTAACACCGAAACAACAAGAAGCATTACTAAAATGGGTACAGGATGGTGGTACCTTACTTCTAGGTGCTGCTGACCAAATTAATGCTACAGCAGGGGTTTTTAAAGAGTATTTACCTTTGTCATTATCACAAGAAATGACTGCGATTTCTGCAGAAGCTTTAACTAAATTGTCAGGAGGCGGCATTTTTACACAGCCGATTTCAGTATACTCAGCTACTAGTAGTGAAGGAAGTTTACCTGTATTAACAGAAAATAATGAAGTGTTAGCAGCAAAGAAAAAAGTGGGTAGCGGGGAAGTGATTCAAACAACCTTCTCTTTAGGTGATCAACCACTTGCTTCTATGGACGGCTACGGAGCACTTTTAGCCAAAGTGATAAATATTCAAAGTATTTCACAGCAAGGAATGATGAGACAGGGACAATCTCCTCTCGATCAAATATCTTATGAACTTCGTAACATTAATGAACTATTTCCATCATTCGAAGTATCAGTGAGCTATATGCTAATTGTCATTATTCTTTATATTTTAATAATCGGGCCAATTCTTTATTTTGTCTTGAAAAAAGCGGACAAGCGTGAACATGCATGGTGGATAATACCGTCCATCTCTGTTGTTCTTTCCATTGTTCTCTTTATTGTCGGAGCGAAGGATCGTATTGTTCAGCCACAAGTTCAACAATCTGCATTCTATAAAGTAAATGAAGACAATAGTGTAAATGGCTATTATGTAGAGTCCATTCTAACGAATCGCAGTGGGGACTTTGTGGTCAATGCTGACCAAAATACAACTGCTGTTGCATTAAGAAATTATAATAACTTCACAGGCACGATGGGACCATTACATGAATCTTCTTATATAAAAGAAAATGCTAGCGGTTCAACACTAACATTACGTGATTTAAGCTACTGGTCTGTGCAATCCTTTGGTGGAAAAACATCAGCACAAAATATCGGGAAGATGGATATAGATATAACACTGAAAAATGAAAAACTAACAGGAACAGTTAAAAATAATTTCCCGTTTGCATTAAAAGATGTCACATTAATCTCTGGTGTGAAAGAAGTAAAACTAGGTGATATTGAAGCAAATGGAACATTACAGGTAAATAAGGAACTGAAAACAACGGTTCTTCAAAAACCATCTATTTTCAATAATTATAATTATAGTTACCCATCGAAAAAGGATGAGGTAAACCCAATGCGGATTGAACGAATGAAAACTTTAGCATTGCCGCTTGTCGAAAAGGATAACCAGCCAATACTTACAGCTTGGACAGATCAAGCTGTGGTAGGTGTTGAATTAGAAACAAGTGCCAATATGTCACCGATTACGATGCTTGTTCAACCATTTAAAGGAAAATTTGAGCTAACAGGGCCATTTACAATGAAGCGTAATAACTTCTCGTATTCAGTAGAGCCACTATCAGCAAATGGCTATTATGAAAAGATCGAGGAAGAATTGAATAAATGGTACCTATCTGAAGGGTTGTACGAAGTAACGATGACCATGCCAGATCAATTCATGGATGCCGTTGAATCACTTAATGAGCTGACAATTTCTAATAAGGATGTCTCACGTATGCAGCTATCCATTTGGAATAATGAAACGAATATATATGAGCCTTTAGTCAATACAAAGCAAGTGTTTACAGACAAGATTTCCACATACTTTAATCAAGATGGAGAGCTTCGAATTGAAATCAAATATGGTCCCGATCCATCAGGAGAACAAACGAAGTTACCAGACATAGAGCTGAAAGGAGTGGCAAAATAATGATTGAAATTCGTGATTTAACGAAACGATACGGCTCCTTTACAGCATTAGATCATTTAAACTTATCTTTAGAAGAAGGCGTTGTATTTGGATTTGTTGGCGCAAATGGAGCAGGGAAATCAACGACATTCTCTATTTTAGCTACACTATTGTCACCGACTTCAGGAGATGCTCTGATAAATGGCAAAAGTGTTGTGAAGGAACCAAAAGAAGTTCGAAAGCAAATTGGTTATATGCCCGATTTCTTTGGTGTTTATGATCAGTTAAAAGTAGATGAATATTTAGATTTTTATGGAGCGAGCTACGGTATCCAATTAGCAGAGCGTCAAGTGTTAATTCCACAACTATTAGAACTAGTGAATTTAACAAGTAAACGCTATGAATATGTTGATTTATTATCACGTGGTATGAAGCAACGCTTATGTTTAGCTCGTGCACTCATCCATGATCCAAAGGTACTGATTCTAGATGAACCTGCATCAGGACTAGATCCGCGTGCTCGTGTGGAAATGCGAGATATTTTACGGAATTTAAAGTCTATGGGAAAAACAATTTTAATTTCGTCGCATATTTTACCTGAACTTGCTGAGATGTGTGATGAAATCGGTGTTATTGATAATGGTAAATTAATTGCACATGGAAATGTAGCCGCGATTCAGGCCCAGCTACAAGGAGAAAAGCGTATTGTGTTGAAAGTGACAGATCAATTGGATGCAGTACGAGCGTTTTTAGAGGAAGATCCTCATATTTCATCAATTGATGTCATTGAAAATCGTTTAGAAATAGCCTTTAACTATCGAGGAACAAATGCTGAGCAGGTGGCATTGCTAAAAAAAGCTATGCTTACAGATTTACCAATCTATGCATTAAGTGAAGAAGAGAAGGATTTAGAGGATGTCTTTATGGCGATTACGAAGGGAGCGGACAATCAATGATGGAAAGATTTTATAATCCAGTACTTGTTAAAGAATTGAAGTTACGCTTCCGTTCTTTTAAAAGCTTTTCAGGTTTAATGTTTTATTTAGCGGTACTGTGTATTTTCATTGCAGGGTTTTTATTGCTTACAACTGAATTTACTGGCAGAGGCTTCTTTAAACCAGAGACAAGCTTTATGATGTTTGCTGTGCTAACCATCTTGCAAATGGCATTAGTTCTTTTCATTACACCAAGTTTGACTGCTGGTGCTATCAGTAGTGAGCGCGAAAAGCAAACATTAAATATTTTATTAACAACGACACAAAGTTCTACACAAATTGTTATTGGAAAATTACTATCCTCCGTAGCATTTCTAGTATTGATGCTGGTAGCGGGATTACCACTATACAGTCTAGTGTTTCTATTCGGTGGTGTGTCGCCTTCACAGCTTATTTCTATATTTTTATTTTATTTAGTCACTGTAGTAGCAATAGGTAGTATAGGCGTGATGTTTTCTACGATTACTAAGAGAACTATTGTTGCCATGATTGCCACATACGGCTCAATCATTTTCTTAGGAGGTATTACAGCATTCTTCTTCTTTTTAACAATGGCCTTTCATCAAATGGGCAATGCCATTGGAACAGGTGCCTCCTTTATGACCTATTTTTGGGCATCTATTAATCCAGGTGCCTTGATGCTGACACTTATTTCTCCAGAGATGGGGGATGCATTAGCTGAGCTGTCGGGTGTAGAACTACCTGTATGGATTACTTATTTAATTGCTTATGTATTCATCATTGTGCTTTGTTTAACGATTGCGATTAAAAAATTGCGTGCCAACATGAAAAGTAACCGATGAGGAGGAATTGGTATGGAGCGTCGTAAGCAATTACGAAAATATATTCAGCGTGCAAAATCGAGATTAACTCTTGAAAGAAGCATTCCCATTGCACAATACGGTTTGTTTTTGGCATTGCTTTCGAGTGCTTCTCTCGTACTTATTTCCCGACTATTTGTCTGGCCATATTATCGCCAAATAGCGTTAGGAGCCTTTATTACCGTTATTATTTCAACCATTGCTTATATTTGGTGGAAACGGGTCAAAGAGAAAGAGGCATTGCATAAACTGGATCATTATTTCTCACATAATGAATTAGTGACAGCTTTATCATTTAAAGATGATCAGGATCCTCTTGTTCAATCATTATTATCGAAAGCTATCCAAAATGCTGAAAAAGCTTTCGCAGACTTTAAGGCTCGAAAGAAAAATCTATTTCGTCCAAAGGCGTTTATCGGTTTATTTATTACAACAGTTGTACTAGCCATTCTTTATATGTTCCCAGCAGCTACGCAAATTGAAGCAATAGAGGTTGAAAAGGAGCAAGCAGTTATCGAAGATATGAAGAAGGAAGTTGCTGAATTAGAGAAGAAGGCGGAAACAAAAGAAGTAAAGGAGCAATTGCAAGAACTTCAAAATACTTTAAAAGAGGCTGAAACAGCAGAAGAAGCTTTACGAGAAGTTGTCAAAAAGCAAAAGGAGCTAGCATTAAAGGAGCAGCAATTAAAGGATAAACAAACGGCTAGTCAAGATGGCACAACAGAAGGCCAAGGATTATCGAAGGAAGAGGTTGAGCAGCTAAAAGAGCTTGCCCAAATGCAGCAAGGGCTCACAGAAAATGCAAATGCCACACAAACTGCTATGAGTAAACTTGGTAAACCAGCAAGTAACTCCTTACAAAATGCAATTGCGAGTGCCAATAATGCCAGCAGCCACAATCAAAACAGTCAACAGTCATCTGGTAATTCCCAACCTAGTAATCAACAAAGCCAGTCTAGTCAAAATAATGCTCAAAGTGGTTCTCAACAGCAAAATGGTAGTAGCCAGAGCAATGGTCAAGGACAGGGACAAGGCCAAGGCCAAGGCCAGGGACAAGGCCAAGGCCAAGGACAGGGCCAAGGACAAGGACAGGGCCAAGGTCAAGGTCAAGGTCAGGGACAAGGTGGTCAAGGAGCAGGAAGTGGCCAAGGCGGTCGGAATTTGCTAACGACACCGAATCGAATAGGTGGGGCAAGTGAGACATCAGTAGATGGTGGCGCATTAGGAGATGGTTCCCATGTATCTGAGCAACAAGGAAATGGTCCGATAACAAAAGGTTCTATTCGACCTTATGAAGAAGTAATTGGCTCTTATAAAGACAGCTATTTAGAGAGTTCAGAGCGCTTACAATTACCGAAGGATTTACAAAATGTCGTGCAATCTTATTTCACGTCAATTGAGTCGCAGTAGGAGGAAAAGAAATGGCCTTTACAGAGCAACAGTATGTAGATATGAGTACGAAATTACAACAAGTTAAAGAAGAAATCCATCGCTTCATTGTTGGACAGGAAGAAGCAATTGATTATACCCTGTATGCAGTATTAGCGGATGGTCATGCATTGTTAGAAGGTTTACCTGGTTTAGGAAAAACGATGTTAATTCGTACCATTTCAGAGGTACTGGATCTGTCGTTTTCACGTATTCAATTTACACCAGATCTTATGCCAGCAGATATAACAGGTACGAGCATGATTGAACGTACACCCGATGGGAAGCAGCAATTTACCTTTCAACCTGGGCCAATCTTTAGTCAAATGGTATTGGCTGATGAGATAAATCGCGCAACACCCAAAACCCAAAGTGCCTTGTTGGAAGCAATGGGAGAAAAAACGGTAACCATATTAGGGGATACAAAAAAAATGGCGAGACCATTTTTCGTGCTGGCAACTCAAAACCCTATTGAAATGGAAGGAACATACCCATTACCAGAAGCACAGATGGACCGTTTCCTTTGTAAAATTCTTGTACCCTATCCAGAAAAAAGCGAACTTATGGAAATTATGAAGCGAACGACAGGTGCCCAGGAAATTGGTTTACAGAAACAGATGGATACGGATGCTCTCATTCAAGCTCAGCAAATGGTAAAGGAAGTGATGGTTGCTGATGAAATGCTAGAGTATGCAACTGATCTAGTAGTGGCTACGCATCCTGAGAGAACAGATGCGCTTGATGAGGTTAAACAATATGCAATGTATGGCAGTGGTCCACGTGGTTTGCAGAGCTTAATCAAATTGGCAAAGGCAAGAGCTTTAATGAATGGTCGTTTTCATGTTTCTGTAGCGGATATTAAATCTGTTGCTAAGCCTGTTTTACGTCATCGCATGCTGTTGAATTATGAAGGGGAGGCTTCAGGAAAAACAGCAGACGATGTGATTGATGTTATTTTAGAAAAAGTTCAGCAAGGTATTAGCAAGTGACAGCAAAATACTTATTGCCCGAAGACTGGTTAGCGAAAATCAGTCGCTTTCAAGTAGCGACGGCCTCCAAACTACGCGGGCAACATAAGGGCTCGCACCGTTCTCAACGCTTCGGGGCATCCCTTGATTTCTCGGATTTTCGAGAATACCATTTAGGAGATGATGTACGCCAAGTGGATTGGAACGTCTTTGCTCGTACAGATAAATACTTTATAAAAAGGTTTTTAGATGAGCAAGAGATGCGTGTACATATTCTACTAGATGCTACCAAATCAATGGGGCAACATGCTAAGTGGTTATTTGCTCGTCAAATTGTGGCCTCCCTCGGTCTGATGGTATTAGGTCGAGATGATCGTCTATCCTTTTCTTTTGTCCAAGATGAAGTGAAGCCACCATTTCGACGGAAGGGTACCATGTATCGCCGAGCTTTTTTACAGCTAGTAACAGATATAGAGGAAGCTAATTACTCTAATCGTTTTGCCAAGGATGCACTTAAAGCTTTACCTAAAGATAGTACCGTATTATTCATTGTTACAGATGGATTAGAGCCAATTGAGGAATGGGAACAGCTATTAAAAAGGCTACCACGCTATGCTGGAGATGTTCGCATTTTGCAAATTGTAACGCAAGAAGAACTGTCACCAAATTATTCGGGTGATGTACGTCTCCTTGATCGTGAAACAGGTAATGATGTGAATGTGACGATGTCCTCTAAAGTATTAGAGTCCTACCATGCAAGACGCATACTACATGAAGAAGAATTTGAAGCCATTTGCCGTCGCTTTGGTGTTCGAAAATTACAATTGAAAGTGGAAGATGGATTGCAACATGCGATTTTCCAGCAATTATTAAAAGCACATTGGATTAGGTGAGGTGAGCCGTATTGGGCTTTAGTCAAATTATATTTAGCTGGACGGCCATCATCCCGGTCATTGTCCTACTTTATTATTTCTTTCGAAAAAAATATACAGATCAAACAGTTTCTTCGACGCTTTTTTGGTCGGAGATTATGCAGGAAACGCGAGTATCGCCTTATTTAAAGCATTTACAAAAAAATGCCCTACTATATTTACAGCTTCTTGCTTTACTGCTACTTGTTTTGGCATTGATGAATCCTTATATAAAAAAATCAACCATTGTTGGTGCACAAACCATATTTATTGTAGATACTTCAGCCACAATGCTGGCAGGTAAAGAGCAATCAACCTTTGACGCTCATAAACAGGAAATGCTGAACTTGATGAATGAATTGAATGGTCGACCTGTCACATTAATTACAACTGGTGCTGCACCAAAAGCTGTTTTACAGCAAGAAACAAACACGAGTGAAATAAAAAAAGCTATTCAAGATTTACAAGTAACCTATGAAACTGCTGAAATGAATAAGGCGCTGGATGTAGCACAGGCATTTGTGGGCGACACACCGACTTCTATCTATGTTTTTACAGATACACTTGATAAAAAGCAATTACCGATGGACAAGGATTCTGTGAAATGGCTAGTAAGAGGTGCTACAAAAGACTTAACAAATATCGCTATCACCCGCTTTGCTGCTACGACAGATGGGCAAGCTACGCTGGCACTTGTACAACTCCATAATGATACAAATACCGAGCAAAAGGTAACGCTCGCATTGAATAATGCAGAGGGTGAGGAGCTGGTAGCAGAAAGTGTCGTTGTGCCTCCAAATGAAGCCATTACGAAAACATTTAAAGATTTGCCTTTAGCAAAATCCATGACAGCTATTATTGATGCAAAAGATGATTATGACATAGACAATCAACAAACAGTTTTACTACAAACGACTACGTCAAAAATTATTGTTGATCAAGGCTTGCATCAACTGATACAAAAAGGTTTTCAAACAGTTAGTAGTGGCGTAAAAATCGTCCCTTCCTTGCAAGTCGCTGACAATCAAGATGCTACCATAATCACAAACCAATCAGCGTTATTGGAAAAGATGGACAATCCCCTCGTATTATTTGGTCGTGATGATGCAGAAAAAGTAGATGCGAATGGGACGGTAAGCACTAGCAGTGATGCATTATTTGCCTTTAGTGAACTAAAGGATGTTTATGTTAGTGCTGTTTATCCTGGTTTTGCGGACTATGAAACGATTGCTTCTGTTGGAGAAGAGCCGTTCATCCAACGCTCCCCAAAAGGAGATATCGTTGTTTTAGCCGATATTGCTGATACAGATTGGCCTTTACATCCATCATTCCCACTATTTCTATGGAGTACAGAGCAGCAGCTAACAGAATCAGTTGGGTCACTTGGGATTTTTTCACCCAATGAACAACGTGCAGTTGCTTTAGCGCAAGGAGACTGGAATGTTTATTCGCAAGAAGACGAGTTTCTTTCGTCTGTTACGAAGGGGATGCTAACTGCGCCCAAACAGCCAGGCATTTATATGGTACGCTCAAATAATGAGGAAAAACAATTGATTGTACAATTGCAAGCACAAGAACGTGTCATTGAACAAGGAACAAGTTTTACATTAGGTGATATTTCAGACAATGGAAAGGAAGAAGTGTCGATGACCTCTTTCGTGCCTTGGCTAATTGTAATTATTTTACTATTGCTTGTTTCAGAGTGGGAGGTGCAACGACGTCGTGGATTTACGAATTGATATGCCGTTAGTATTGTTGTTACTCCTTCCATTATTCTTGTATTTTGGATGGACATACTTTCATGAGCGACAGCGACTTAAAAGAAGTCATATTGTTGTACTTACTATTCGCATAGTGGCAGCAGGCTGTTTAGTTTTTGCACTCGCAGGTCCATATCTATTATTACCAATCAAAGAAGAACAAATTATTTATTTAGTAGACCGTTCTGCTTCTATGAATGGTACGGAAGATGAGATGGTTCAGTTTATACAGGAGAGCCTCCAATCAAAAAAAGAACCACAACTTGCGGGCATTTATTCATTTTCCTCTACTTTACAAACAGAAGCTATTTTATCTAAAACATTAAAGGAAGTACCGAAACTAACTGAAATTAAAGCTACCGATCAAACAAATATAGAACAAAGTCTACAGCTTGCTTCAGGGATTATAGATCCTAAAAAAGCAACTCGTCTTGTGCTACTAACAGATGGTAATGAGACAAAGGGCGATGCTTTAGAATTTGCTACGAAGTTGAAAGGCTCTAATATTAGTGTGGATATTAAGCCTTTTAGTCAACCAGTTGTCAATGATGTATCACTAAAAAGCTTTGTATCCCCTCAAGTTGCTTACGTTGGAGAGCAACAACAATTAGTGACAGACATACATGCAACATCAGCAGGTCAAGGCGAGCTATTACTATATGAAAATGATGAGCTTATTCATCGAGAGGCAGTGGAGCTGACTGAAGGCACGAATGTGTTTACCTATAAACATGCAGCAACAGCTGAAGGACTTGTAAAATATGAAGCCGTTGTTCAAGTTGGTCAGGATGCCATTTTTGAAAACAATAAGTTAACTAGTGTCACAATGGTTCAAAGTGAACCACATTTATTAATCGTTAATGGTTATGAAACAGCATCACCCATCGCAGCAGCACTTGGTAGTCAATCCATTGCCTATGATGTTGTAGCACCTAAAAGTTTACCAAATGAACTATCCAGCTATTTGCAATATAATGCTATCGTTTTCGACAATGTACCAGGTCATTTAGTGGGTGAAGCAAAAATGAGTGTTATTGAGCAAGCAGTCAAAAACTTTGGAGTTGGTTTTACAATGGTGGGTGGAGAAAATAGTTTTGGTCTAGGCGGCTATTTTAAAACACCGATTGAAACCTTATTGCCAGTGGAAATGGAAATTAAGGGCAAAGAGCAATTACCTTCCTTAGGATTAGTGATTGTACTTGACCGTTCTGGCAGTATGCAAGGCTCGAAGCTTGAGCTTGCTAAGGAAGCAGCGGCACGTTCTGTTGAGATGTTGCGAGATGAGGATACATTAGGATTCATCGCCTTTGATGATCGTCCTTGGGAGATTATAGAGACAGGGCCTCTTAACAGTAAAGAAGAGGCTGTGGATACTATTTTATCAGTAACACCTGGTGGGGGAACAGAAATCTATAGTTCATTAGCTAAAGCCTACGAGAACCTTGCTGATTTAAAGCTCCAACGTAAGCATATTATCCTCTTAACAGATGGGCAGTCACAGGCAGGGAACTATGAGGATTTAATTGGTGAAGGGAAAGAAGAGGGTATAACCTTATCGACAGTAGCGATTGGACAAGATGCCGATGCGAACTTATTAGAAGCGCTTAGTGACATGGGCAGTGGACGTTTCTATGATGTGATAGATGAGCAAACCATTCCTTCTATTTTATCTCGGGAAACAGCTATGATTTCCCGCACCTATATTGAGGACAATCCATTCTATCCGGCAATTTATAATGCAGCAGGATGGAACTCACTGTTTGCTAATGGTGTCCCACAAATGAATGCATATATTGGGACAACGGCAAAACAGGGGGCTACTGTTGTAGCAGAAAGCGAGAAAGAAGATCCTGTGTTAGCGCAGTGGCAATATGGTCTTGGTAAAACATTTGCCTTTACATCTGATTCAACGGGTAAATGGACAGGAGATTGGGCTAGATGGCAGAATTGGGGAGTATTTTGGCAAACACTTATTTCTCAAATGCTACCAAGCTACAATGATGTAGCCTATGATGTAAGATTGGAAGCAGATGGTTCCTTTATGATTACAGACCCTACAAATGAAGCCGCATTTTTAGATATTGTAGCGGTAAATGAAGCAGGGGAGGAGCTAGAAACACAACTTGAAACCATTTCCGCATCTCAAGTTCGAGCTGTAGTACAAGCTGAACCTGGATTAATTTTCTTCCGTATAGCAGATGAAAAGCAGGCCATTTATCAGGCAGGGCTAAGTGTTCCTTATAGTGCTGAATACGAACTACTCCCTGTAAATAACCAACTGATAGAAGAGTTAACTCAACGAACAGGAGGCACTGTTTTAAAGGAACCACAAGATGTCTTCCGTGACTTTACGACAAAAGGAGCAGATCGGCAAAATATTGCCACATGGCTACTCTTAGCGAGTATGCTTCTTTTCTTTATTGATATTACCATAAGACGTTTTGGTTGGAATTTCCTAACGAATGCGAAGAAAAAAGAGCCGCTTGTTGAGGAAAAAACTATACCAGAAGACACAAATGTAGCACAGTTGTTAAAAGGCATGAAAAAACGATCTTAAAATAGAGGAAGCAGTGCAAACTCGAATAGTTTTGCACTGCTTTTTATATTCCTTGAAATAGAGAGTTATCCCCTTTGTAAAGAGGGTAAGAATTATCTAAAAAGTAGGCTCTTTGCTCATAAAGAGAAGAAAAGCGCTCTAAGTAGAGCCACAGCCGCTCATAAAAAGAAGAAAAGCGATCCAAATTGGACTACCCCAGCTCAATGAATGCTCATAATTCAATTTCTCTCAATAAAAAGAAGAATTAAACCTCTTTACTAGCTCTGTTTTACGCAAGCTACTCGCAACCATTACACCTAAAATAGCACCGATCGTACTTGATGTTAAAAAGGCTGGTAGGAAGAAGAATACTGCTACAGATGTTCCCATGAATAATTTTGCATAAGGGACGGCAATAAGTGAAGCCAGAATGCCCGTTCCGATAACTTCTCCGATACCAGCTAACCACATTTTATTGCTATATTTATAGGCAAGGGCAGCACAGAACGCACCGATGATACTACCAGGGATAGCTAGTAGAGAGCCTGTTCCAGTAAGGATACGAATGATGGCAGTGACAAAGGCAACTATAACTGTTGGTACGGGTCCAAGTATAATGGCTCCTATCACATTAATAGCATGCTGAACTGGGTAAGCACGTGCGATTCCTGTTGGGATGGATACGAAAGTAGAGCCTGCAACAGCAACGGCTACTAATAAAGCCATGACTGTTAATTTACGAATTGACATAAAGTTCACTCCTTTTGGTAAAGTTCGTGAGGAAAAATAAAAAGGCCACCCCCTTTAAACAATAGGAAGCGGCCTTGTGTGTGTATAGTGACAACAGCAAGTAGCGCCACTTCCCTCCGCTAGTGTGAACTAGATCAGGTTCAAAGGGTCCGTATATTACCATATACGTCTCAGCCTTTTAAAGACTCCCCTAGTGGTTAAAATCATTCAATTTTGTGAATCAACAATAATGTAACATACTGCTAAAAATAGTCAATGATTTTTCAGACTATTTTGTATCGGGATGCATTAAATGAGGTGCTTTTTTCACTGTCCAGATGAGCGCTAGGAAGAAACAGGCTAATAATATGATAGAACCGAAAATATATGGGCTATTCATATTCCAGTCAAATAATAAACCTGCCAAAGCGGGTCCAATCATATTTCCGAGGCTCATATAGGCATTATTCAAGCCCGCAGCAAATCCCTGCTCTTTCTCTGCAAGCTTTGAGATGAGTGTATTAACAGCTGGACGAATTAATGTCGTTGCTGTAGAGAAAATTGTTGCTACAACTAAAATAAGGGCAAAGCCAGAAACAAATAATATTAAGAAAATAGCAACGGATGCAATAAATAAATTTACTAGTACTACTTTCATTTCACCATAACGATTGAACAGTGGTGTAATAATAAACATTTGTACTACTACTCCAAAAGCACCACCAACAACTAATATAATCGCTATATCTACAGGTGTGTAATTAAACTTTTCTGTCACAAATAATGACAATGTCGTTTGGAAATTTGCAATTCCAAACGAGAACACCAGCATAATTATGAGCATAACAAAATAAGGCATATGTATGGAACGAGCCATTTGCTTCGCCAGATTGTCTTGCTTTTGTTTCTGTTGAGCAGTGTTTGGTTTGGTAGAAGGTAATAAAAAGTAAGATAAAATAGATGCTACAATGGCTGCAGCTCCAGCTGTGAAAAATGGGAAATGTAAGCTTACCTTTGCTAAAAAGCCACCAATACCAGGTCCAATCATAAAGCCAAGAGACATAGCGGCACCCAACATCCCCATACCTTTCCCACGTTCTTCATAGGTTGTGACGTCAGCGACAAAAGCCATAATAGGAGGTGCAACAAATGCGGAACCTAGACCACCTAAAAATCGTGCTAAAAAGAGCATCCATACATCTGTAGCAAGGCCAAATCCGATTTGTGCAAGACCTGTTACGATAAGACCGAAAATAATTAAATTTTTTCGTCCGTACTGATCTGAAAGATTCCCAGCAATAGGAGAAAATACGAATTGAGCTAAGGCGAACGTTGCGATTAGCATACCTAGAACTTGTCCTGCTGCACCAAATATTTTTAAATACTCTGGCATGACAGGAATAATAATGCCAATACTCCCCATTGCGATAAACATATTAAACATTAAAATATACAAAGCCGCCTTATTGGACTTCTGCTGGGTCATCGAATGAACCCCCTTTTTGTAATCAAATATAGTACAGTCTATCATAAAGAATTATTGCTTGGCTAATAGTTAAGATTATAGTACTGGTTCTATATTTAGAATGGTTTTCCACAAAAGTTTTTATCCACGCACCTATGCATGATGAAATAATACATTTTAGTCATAAAAGTTGAGGGAAAAGAAGCTATGGGAGGATAAATTAGTAAAGCAACAACAATTGAGGGACTTCTCTTATAAAGGGAGAATTAAAAATTTGGAGAGTCTGTCTGTAATGGTATAAAGCATGGCTATAAATTGTAGCGATGTTGAGCGTTAGAAGTTATGGACTATCAAAAATACACTAATGTGAGAATCTATTAAAATTTAGATAAAATATTTTATAAATATAATAATGCAAATAGTCGATTGAAAATGTTCTTAGTTTAATAAACAGTTAGATAAGCAGAGAAAAAACTAGCGAATTGGTGTGAAAACCAATTCGCTAGTTTAATTATCTGATACTCATTTTAAATTCTAAAAATAATTCGTTGTATTTCCCTAAATAATCAGGTCCTAAATTTTTGTAGACCTCTAATGTATCGCGTTGTTCTTCAGAAGGATAGTAGCGTTCGTCAGAAACAACTTCTTCGTCCATTAAGTCCATAGCGGCAATATTAGGAGTAGAATAGCCTACAAAATCAGCATTTTGAGCACCTGATTCAGCACTTAGCATGAAGTTAATAAAGGCGTGGGCACCATCAATATTTTTCGATGTTTTTGGGATGACCATATTATCAAACCATAAGTTTGAGCCTTCCTCAGGTACAGCAAAGTCTAACTCTTCATTTTCATACATCATATCAGCTGCTTGGCCAGACCATGTAAGGGCAACAGTTGCCTCATTATTGATCATTAACGGTGTGATTTCATCTCCAATGATCGCTTTAACATTTGGTGCAAGTGTAATTAATTTGTCAGTAGCTTCACGAAGTTCCTGATCATCTAGTGAATTCAGTGAATAGCCAAGACTGTTTAAGCCCATCCCAATGACTTCACGCGCACCATCTACTAAAAAGACTTTTCGCTTTAAAGAAGGGTCCCATAAATCGTCCCAAGAGGAGAAGTCTAAGTCTCCAACAAGGCTTGGATTGTAGACAATACCTACTGTTCCCCAAAAATAAGGGACAGAATATTTATTGTTAGCATCGAATGGTAAATCTAAAAAGTAAGGGTCAATATTTTTTAAATTAGGGATTTTCGTTTTATCTAAAGGAATTAATAATTTTTCTTCCTTCATCTTCTCAATCATATATTCAGAAGGGACAGCAATATCGTAAGCTGTTCCGCCTTGCTGAATCTTTGTCATCATAGCTTCATTGGAATCGAATGTTTCATAGATGACATGAATGCCTGTTTCTTTTTCAAATTCTTTTAACAAATCAGGATCAATATATTCTCCCCAGTTAAAGATGGTTAACGTGTCTTTTCCACTTTTACCGCCTCCCGCACTTAAGGCATCAGCCGCATAGAATAAAAGGGCTGAAACGACAAGGATGGCGATGGTAGCTTGAATTAGTGACTTCATCGATGCCCCTCCATTCTTTTACTCGTACGACTTGTCATGAAATAATAACCAACAACAACTAAAACCGTAACAAAGAATACTAATCCAGAAATTGCATTCACCGTTAGAGAAATTCCTGCGCGGGCCATTGAATAAATTTCTACGGATAAAGTACTAAAGCCATTACCTGTTACAAAGAATGTCACGGCAAAATCATCTAATGAATACGTAAGGGCAAGGAAGAAGCCTGCAAAAATACCTGGCTGAATATAAGGAAGAATGACACGCATCATAACGTCCTTTTTCGTTGCCCCTAAATCTAATGCTGCATCGATTAATGAGTTATTCATTTCTAGTAGCTTTGGTAAAACCATTAATACAACAATCGGTACACTAAATGCAACATGGGCTAGTAAAACAGATGCAAAGCCCAGTTTAATGCCTACCATTGTAAATAAAATTAAGAAGCTAGCCCCGATAATTACGTCTGGGCTGACGATTAAGACATTGTTTAAGGATAATAAAGTATTACGCATTTTAGAATCCTTAACCGTCACAATTCCAATTGCTCCTAGCGTACCAATAATAGTAGAAATGAGAGCAGAAAGTAATGCCACGATGACCGTATTTATTAATATAACAAGAAGACGTGAATCTTCAAAAACAGCTTGATAATGCTCCAAAGTAAAGGATTCAAAATTATTCATGGAGCCGCCACTATTAAACGAGTAAAAGATTAAATAGAAAATTGGAGCATAGAGAACGATAAAAACAATTGTTAAATAGACTTTGGCTGAAGCAGATAGTTTGTTCATCGTACGCGACCTCCTTTATCCTTTTGTCCCGTAATTAGCATGATAATCACCATGAATAAAATTAAGAATACAGCAATAGTGGAACCCATACCCCAGTTTTGCGTCACAAGGAATTGCTGTTCAATCGCTGTGCCTAGAGTAATGACACGGTTCCCTGCAATTAAGCGAGTAATCATGAACAGGGATAGGGCAGGGATAAAGACAACTTGAATACCAGATTTAACGCCATCCATTGTCAATGGTAAAACAACACGACGGAAGGTTGTAAAAGCCGAAGCACCCAAATCCCGTGCTGCATAAATGAGCGTTGGGTTTAAACGATCTAAAGAATTGAAGATCGGTAAAATCATAAATGGAATAAAAATATAGACCGACACAAAGACAAAGCTAATATCGGTAAAGAGCATTTGCTTTGGATCGAAGCCAAATACTTCGATAAATGCATTAATAGGCCCGTAAAACCCAAAGATGCCGATAAAGGCATATGTTTTTAACAAAAGATTAATCCATGAAGGAATAATAATAAGTAGAAGCCAAAGTTGTTTATGCTTAGTCTTCGTTAAAAAATAAGCAGTTGGGTATGAAATTAATAGTGTAAAGAATGTAATTAAAAATGCATACCAAAACGAGCTCAAAGTCATCTTTAAGTAAACAGAAGAAAAGAACGCTTTATAGTTATCGAGCGTAAAGTTGCCATGTAAATCAAGCAGGGAATAATAGACAACGAGTGCAATTGGCGCGATAACGAAAAAGGCAATCCATAACACATATGGAAATAACGCTGATTTTGATGTTTTAGTTTGCATCTTCATCGTCTCCATACGATTCTAATCGTTTATCAAACTCTTCCTCTGTTTCGTTTAAGCGCATTACGTGAATCGCCTCAGGATCAAAGTCTAAGCCAATCTCAGTCCCTACTTCTGCTTTCTTCAATGAATGGACTAGCCACTCATTACCATCTTTATCGTATGTGGATAATTCATAATGTACCCCTCGGAATAATTGTGTATCCACTTTTACCACAAGTTTGCCTTTATCGATCGTTGTCATTTCTAAATCTTCTGGTCGAATGACAATGTCTATTTTTTCATTTGGCTTCATCCCTTGGTCGACACATTCAAAAACTTTGCCAGCAAATTCAACCTTGAAATCCTCAATCATCACGCCGGGTACAATATTGGATTCACCAATAAAGTCAGCAACAAAGCGGTTAATCGGTTCATCATAAATATCCACTGGTGTACCTGACTGCTGAATTTGTCCTTCACTTAAGACAAAAATTTCATCACTCATGGCAAGTGCTTCTTCTTGATCATGTGTAACAAAGACAAATGTTTTACCAAGACGTTGCTGTAATTCACGTAGCTCATATTGCATTTCTGTACGTAGCTTTAAGTCTAAAGCTGAAAGTGGCTCATCCAGTAAAATTACTTCAGGGTCATTGACAATGGCACGTGCAATCGCGACTCGTTGTCGTTGTCCACCAGACATTTCAGATATTTCGCGGTTACCATAGCCTGCCAAATTGACAAACTTTAAGGCTTCAGCTACACGCTCTTTTATGTCCTTTTCAGGAAGCTTTTTAATACGTAGGCCAAATGCGACATTTTCAAACACATTTAAATGAGGGAACAGCGCATAATCCTGAAAAACAGTATTAACTTGACGTTCATTGGCAGGAACTGCATTAATCTTTTTATCATGGAAAAATATATTTCCTGTTGTAGGTTCCGTAAATCCTGCAATAATTCGTAAAATGGTTGTTTTACCACAACCTGATGGACCAAGCAGTGTATAAAATTTCCCTTTTTCAAGCTCCAAATTGATATTTTTTAAAACGACGGTACCGTCGCTATATGACTTTGAAACATTTTCAAAGCGGATAATTGAATTGGTTGTCATGGATGCGCCTCCTTAAGCTATAAATAAGAATCTGTTGCGACAAGTAAAATTTTTGTTTCATCATCATGTGCATTAAAAATCTGATGATGGTCTGTCGCGTCATAATAAAGTGCGTTACCTTCACTTGCGATATACTGTTCATTCCCTAAAACGAGACGAATACGCCCTTTAACAACATAAATAAATGTTTCAGAAAGCGAAGGCTCAAACTGTTTAAACTCGCCATCTGCTGCAAAGGTTAAGAAAATGGGTTCCATCTCTTTTTCATTCGAAGTAGGAATCAGCCATTGAATTTCATATTTTTTTTCTTCATCTGTATAGGTAGATTGGTCTTCCTCTGTATAAACAACCTTCTGTTCAGGTGATTCATCATCAAAAAAGTCTTTGGGTCTTGACCCTAATACTTCTAAGATTGAAAATAATGTTTCAATTGAAGGTGAGTTTAGATCACGTTCTAATTGGGAAATATAACCTTTGCTTAAATCTGTACGTTCTCCAAGTTCCTCTTGGGTAAGACCTTTTTTTAAACGAAGCGCTTTAATTTTTGCTCCTATTTGCATCTTTTCCCTCCTAAGAGAAGTTTAGCAATGATAAACTTTCGAAATATGAAGTTTACTTTAACGAAACTTTTAGTTTACTAAAACCATTACAATTATACATAATAATAAAAAATTTGCAATCGTTTTTCGTGAAAAAAATAGCTGTAAAAAGTTAAAAAATAGGGTATAAATGAAAGTGAGAAAAATTTTGAATAGAGTAGAATATTATTGTCAAAAATAGCTTGTAGATAAACAATAGCAATAATTCCAGTTATGGATATGACGAATTTTTGTCAATCCATTTTAATCATCCAAACGGGCGGAGTTTACTTGTTTGAAAAACTGCGGTTACTCTGCTATCGTAGAAGACGAGTTCGCTAGTGCGAATGGAATATATAAACTACATATTTATTCGGAGGGATTTATTATGGCAGAACGCATGGTAGGTAAACAAGCACCTGACTTTACAATGGAAGCAGTACTTTCAGACAAATCGTTTGGTAAAGTATCATTAGAAGATATTAAAGCACAAGATAAATGGACAGTTCTTTTCTTCTATCCAATGGACTTTACATTTGTATGTCCAACTGAAATCACTGCAATGAGCGATCGTTATGACGAGTTCGAAGACTTAGATGCAGAAGTAATCGGTGTTTCTACTGACACAATCCACACACACTTAGCATGGATTAACACAGACCGTACGCAAAATGGTCTTGGTGAATTAAAATACCCATTAGCTGCTGATACAAACCATCAAGTATCTAAAGAATATGGTGTATTAATTGAAGAAGAAGGTATCGCATTACGTGGTTTATTCATCATCAACCCAGAAGGCGAATTAAAATACCAAACAGTGTTTGATAACAACATCGGCCGTGATGTTGATGAAACACTACGTGTACTTCAAGCACTACAAACTGGTGGTCTTTGCCCAGCTAACTGGCGTCCAGGCCAAGCAACTCTATAATCTAAATAGAGTCGAATCATTATGCGAAAAATTAAAAGTCCCCACGACAAGCTTGTGGGGACTTTTAACTGAATTTTTGTTTTGGGAAAGAGTTTTTATACCGTTATCTAAATATTTGAAGACAAACGATCTTTTAGAGGAGGATTTTTATGAAACTTCGTGAACAAATGCCTGAATTAGTTGGCGCAACGACTTGGTTAAATGGTGAAGTAACTAAAGCAGAATTAGTAGGCAAAAAACCAACATTAATCCACTTCTGGTCAGTAAGCTGTCATTTATGTAAAGAAGCAATGCCAGATGTGAACAATTTCCGCGATCAATATAAAGATGAATTAAACGTTGTAGCAGTACATATGCCACGTTCTGAGGCAGATACTGATTTAGACACAATTAAAGCAGTAGCAGCAGAGCATGATATTGTGCAACCAATCTTTGTAGATAGTGAAATGAAGCTAACAGATGCTTTTGAAAACCAATATGTTCCAGCATATTTTGTGTTCGATAAAGATGGTCAGCTGCGTCATATGCAAGCTGGTGGTAGTGGTATGAAAATGCTAGAAAAGCGTGTAAACCGCGTGCTAGATGAGATGCGTAACGCAGAATAATAATGATATGTTGAAGACGGGGATTAAGGTCCTCGTCTTTTTTGTTGTCCACCATTGACGAATTGGCTCTTGTTTTGACAATACATATCGCAGAGAATAGGCTACAATGGTGGTATAGTAGTTTTCGGAGGGATTTTTATGATGAAAAAAGAGTTTGCAGTCATAGGGCTTGGACGTTTTGGAGGCAGTATTGTTCGTGAATTAATGAGTCAGGGCGCACAGGTAATGGCAATTGATCATTCTTCAGAGCGTGTAGATGAGTTTGCTTCCATTGCTACACAAGCTGTTATTGCAGATTCAACCGATGAATCGGTGTTGAATTCATTAGGTATTCGTAATTTTGAGCACGTGATTGTAGCAATTGGGGAAGATATTCAAGCAAGTATATTAACAACAATCATTTTAAAGGAAATTGGTGTTGAGCAAATTACAGTAAAAGCTCAAAACGATTACCATGAAAAGGTTTTACGTAAAATTGGCGCAGATTTTGTCGTCCATCCTGAGCGAGATATGGGTATTCGTATTGCTAATAATATGTTGTCGAATACTGTTCTAGATTATTTAGAGCTATCAGATGAACACTCCATTATGGAATTAAAGGCTAATGATGCGATTGCTGGCTATTCCATTATGGATTTAGATATTCGCGCTAAATATGGCATCAATATTGTAGGAATTAAGCGTGGGGCTGATATTATCGTATCTCCACAGGCGAGTGACAAGATTTTATTAGGAGATATTATGCTTGTTATAGGCGCTGATGTTGATATAAATCGCTTTGTTAAAAAGGCCTTGAATGGGTAAGAGCAAATGACGAAACGCAGATGGAGACTTGTTATATTCGCTGGTATTTTATTAGTCGGTGCTTTTATTATGCAAAACAGAGAAAAAAGTGAAGATGAAGCTATTTCACTTGTTCTAGATCATGCCACAGAAATTGACGACATTGAATTATTCCAAGGAGATCAATCACTATTTCATGCTACAGGCGATGAAGCACAAGACTTTATTGAGAAATATCCTTTAAGTCATGTAAGGAAGCTTTCCAAAAAGGAAAGAACTATTTTTGAAGAAAAGCCTGTATATCATATCGTTTATAAAATTAAGGATAAGCCTCTTTATGAGGTAGAAATATTAAAAGTGGCTATTAGTTCTGAACTTGATGAAAAGTTACAGCAAATGGTTTTTCGTGTGGATGATGCACAATATTTGGTTTATTGGGCAAAAGAGAAAAAGGTACTCGAACAATCGACCAACACGCAACGATTACTTGAACAATACGGGCAATAAGCAGGTAGTGATACAGCAATTCATGCTGGTCACTACTTTTTTATTCTATTTTTAAGAAAAATTGGAAAAAATATTTGATTTCATCGAGAGAGTTAGATTAAACTTTGACATAAAGAAGGGGGCTAGATGTAATGAAAATCATGTCAACTAATTGTGTAATCGAACAATTACAACCAGAGCATTTTACAGATATACAAAAACTCTACTCTAATAAACAAGTTCGAACTTATCTCGGTGGTGTTCCATCAAACAGCTATATAGAAGCATCTTTTAAAGGCATGCTAGAAGCGCCATTCCCTAATACATATTTATATATTACTTTAAAGGAGACAGGTGAATTTATAGGTCTTGTCTCGATCGATGAATACCATGATAAGGAGTTATATGAGCTTTCCTATCAATTTTTACCTCAGTTTTGGGGGAAGGGGTTAGCTTTTGAAGTGCTAACGCAGGTAATTCAGGATGGTTTGAATTATCTGAATATAGAATCTATTGTGGCAGAAACACAAACAGCGAACAAGGCATCATGTCGCTTGCTCGAAAAATTAGGAATGAAGAATGTACAGATGTTAGAAAGATTTGGGCAGGAACAAGCTGTCTATGAATTAAGTAAAAATAATCAACCGATAAGACAAATCATTGCCCTATCAGGTGGTGGGTTTTCTCAGCAGAACCCTTCATTTATCGATGAGTATATTTTACGACAAACTCAGAAAAATGAACGAGTTAAAATTTGTTTTATTCCCACAGCAAGTAATGATGCACAAGGGTATATCGAGAAGTTTTATGCAGCATTCCATCATTGTGATGCAACCCATATCTTGCAAAAAGATATGCATGATAGAAACATTCGAGAAAAAGTACTAGCGCAGCATATTATCTATGTGGGTGGAGGGAATACAGGTTATCTTCTTGAAAAGTGGCGAGAATATGGTTTTGATAAATTGTTAAAGGAAGCTTATCAAAAAGGGATTATATTAGCTGGCATCAGTGCTGGGGCAATGTGTTGGTTTGAAAAATGCTATAGTGAAAATACATATGATGATTTTGAGGAATGGAATGGCTTAGGACTATTATCAGGTACCTATTGTCCACATTATAATGATCAAGAGAGAAGGAGGGCATTTGATCGCTGGATAGAAAATCATCCCACATTACAAGCATACACACTCATAGATACTGAGACACTCCATTTTAGGAATGAAAAGCTAGTAGCTAAAGTTCAAACCTACTAGAAGGGACGAAGAAAAGTATGAGAATTCCAGCAAAACTAACACTGGGTGATGAGATACTTTGGTGGCAAGGTCCATATAAATACAAAAGAATTGAGGATTCAGGTGACTATATTTTAGAAGGAGAGCGTGTTCAACATGATCATACGAGAAGCAACCCGACATGACAGTGAACGAATTATAGCTGTTATAGCAAATGCAGAGGCATCAAATTTTATGTTATTTGGACCAGGTGAGCGAAATTTAGCACCTAAGCCATTTGGGGAGTATATAGATAAGCTATATCATAGTCACCACTCAGCTTTGTTCATAGCTGAAATGGATGAGCAGGTTGTGGCGTACTTAATTGTACAAGGCAATGAGCCGTCAAGAATTGCTCACCGTGCTTATCTTGTCATAGGCATACATAGTGACTATAGAGGAAGAAAAATTGGAACAGCTTTATTTCAACACGTAGAAAATTGGGCAATAGTGAATGGTGTACATCGTCTTGAATTAACCGTCATGGAAAATAATGAGGCTGGTGTTGCTTTGTATAAGAAAATGGGCTTTGATATCGAAGGAACGAAGCGGGCTTCGCTGTATGTAGATGGACAATATATTAATGAATACTACATGTCAAAACTATTGATTGGGAAAGGAACTACCGTATGACTTCAAAAATAAACATCGGCATTTATTCCCCGTCCTCCCCAGCAACGGTGACGGCTTTGGAACGATATGAACGTGCTAAAGCATTTCTCGAGAATAAAAATTTTCAAATCGTGACAGGTTCTCTAACTGGTAAAACTGATTATTATCGTTCAGGTTCGCCAAAAGAAAGAGCAGAAGAATTGAATGAGTTATTACGTAATCCAAATGTGGATATGATTATGTCTACGATAGGGGGCACCAATGCCAATAGTATGCTACCTTATATTGATTATGAGGCTTTTCGTCAACATCCCAAATTGGTCGTAGGTTATTCAGATGCAACGGCCGTTCTACTGGCACTTTATGCAAAGACGGGAATCTCAACTTTTTATGGTCCAGCCCTCGTACCTTCCTTTGGCGAGTTTGAACCATTGGTAAATGATACCTTCAAATTTTTTGAGCATTATTTCTTTAAGCCTCAAGCATTACCATACGAAATTCCAATGCCTTCTTATTGGTCGGATGAACCTGTTAATTGGCTAGAGAAGACAGTGGATAAAAAACTCAAGAAGAATGAATGGTTAGCGATTCAGGGTGGGGTTGCTGAAGGAAGGTTAATTGGCGGGAATGCCAATTCCATGTATGGATTTATTGGTACGCCGTATTTCCCTAAAATTGTGGAAGGTGATATTTTATTAGTGGAGGACTGCTTAAAAAATGCTGCTGTTGTTGAAAAGAATTTTGCAATGCTAAAATTGCATGGTGTCTTTAACAAAGTTAGTGGGATTATTTTGGGGAAACATGAATGCTACGATGATTTAGGAACGGGTCGACAGCCATATCATATTCTACTTGAACAGTTGGATGGAATAAAGATTCCTATATTAGCAGAGGTGGATATTTGTCATACACATCCTATGCATCCAATTGCGATAGGCAAACGAGTTAGGATAGATGCCACAGCTAAGAAGATATACTGTTTGGAAAGATGGTTGTAATGATAAAGCCTTGCAAATCGTAGCAAGGCTTTATTTTCTAAAGGTTCCTATAATCATCATCAGTGATAGCGTACATTTTTACATTTTGGTATTGTCCCTTAACAAGCATACTTTTCCGTAATAACCCTTCAAACTGCATACCAGACTTCTCCATAACCTTTTGTGAGCCAATGTTTTCTTCAAAGCATCGTGCTTGGATACGTACTAAATCTAATTCATTAAAACCGAAGTCAATGAGTTTTTTTGTTGCTTCTGTTGTGAACCCCTTATTCCAAAAATCCTCAGAAAGCACATAGCCAATTTCCGCGTATTTATGGGTGTCATTAATGGTCACAAAATCAATCGTTCCAATAATTGTGCCTGCATATTCAATACCCCATAACATCAAATTGCCTTGCTGATAGCCATTAAAAATTAATGCCATAAAAGCCTTTGTATCCTCTAAACTCGTGTGTGCTTGCCATGTCACATAACGCGCCACATTTTCACTGGAAGAGTAGTCATACATTGCTTCTAAATCCCCATGTGTAATTGGTCTTAATAGTAACCTTTCCGTTTTCATAATTGGTATTTTACTCATGATTTACCCCCTTTAACAAATAGTATATAAAAAAGTCGACCCATAATTATGAATTAGGTCGACTTTTTATATTTATTCATTTTTGCAGCGATCACATTAAGGATAGCGCTTATCTGTTGCAGAGGAATCCTTAGTTTTGGTTTTATGTTGTTCATCTTTCACTTTTTCATTCAATTCTTCGACAGGTATTGGATCTACTGTTTTCATGTCCTCGTGTTTATCAAAAATGCTTTCTTTATCTGTATCCAATACATCAGGGTTATTCGTATTACGTGTTTTTGCCTGTTTTTTATCATTCATTCACTATCACCTCTTACTATTAACTTTCACTTTTTTACTAGAGTGTAAACATTTTATTTTGGGTGATAGTGTAAGCTAATTGTTTGTTGTCAGCGTCAATCCATAAGGACATAGCTTTTACTCGAATGATAATGAGTATAGTGAAACAGAGATGGCTATCATTTCTACCATTTTTCTTAGGAAGATATAGTGGTCTTTCCCTGAAGTGCACGTTCTTCCATAGCTGTGTCAAACTCTTTTTCAGATTTTGACACGACAACACAAGCTACGCCATTACCAATTAAATTTGTAACAGCTCGAGCCTCAGACATAAAGCGATCTACACCGATTAACAGCGCTATTCCTTCCACTGGTATCATTGGGAAGGCAGCCAAAGTTGCTGCTAATGTAATAAATCCTGAGCCTGTTACACCTGCTGCACCTTTAGAAGTAATCATTAAAATTCCGAGCAGTGTAATGATTTGAATCCAAGTTAGTTCCATTCCATATGCTTGTGCGATAAACAATGCAGCCATGGACAGGTAGATGGAAGTCCCGTCTAGATTGAAGGAGTACCCGGTAGGAACGACTAAACCTACAACCTGCTTCGAGCAACCATAGTTCTCAAGCTTTCGCATCATAGATGGCAGAGCTGATTCAGAAGAGGAAGTCCCAATTACTAAGAAAATCTCATCTTTGATATAAGCGATAAATTTAAAGATGCTGAAACCAAAGAACTTTGCAATGGCACCTAAAATAAAGACAACAAATAAAAACATTGTTATATATACGGCAGCCATTAATAAACCTAGATTACCTAAAGATTTTAAACCAAAATTTCCAATTGTATAGGCCATTGCACCAAAAGCTCCGATTGGTGATATTTTCATAACCATACTTACAATCTTGAAGAATATCTCTGCTACTTGCTCAAAGAATGTGATGACTGGTTTTGCGGGTGCACCGATTGAGGCAGCTGCTAAGCCAAATAAAACAGCAGAGAATAGGACTGGTAATAATTGACCAGTTGCCAATGCACCAACTACATTTTCTGGAATAATACTAGAAATGAAGGCACCTAAGCCTTGCTCAGATTCAGCTGCAGCAGTTGTATATTTCGAAATATCAGCATCAGATGCACCTGATGTATCCAAGCCTGTACCAGGACTTACGATTAAAGCAACAGCAATTCCGATTGCTAATGCAATTGTGGAAACTATTTCGAAGTAAAGCAATGCCTTACCTCCGATTTTCCCGACCTTTTTCATATCTCCCATACTGCCGATTCCAATAACAACTGTTAGGAAAATAATAGGAGCAATTAACATTTTAATTAATTTGATGAATAGGTCTGCTAAGATTTTCAAGCTGGCACCGAACTCGGGGAAAATGGCTCCAACAATAATCCCAAGTATGATAGCCACTATAACCTGAACAGTCAAATTTTTCAGTAACTTCATTTTTTGCTACCTCTTTTCTAAATTTTCTCTTTGATATCGCTTTCACTAAAAGTATCATAGCGAATATTTCTTTAAAAAAGAGATTTAGAAAATAAGAAACATATCGTTCATTAAGTACATTTACTTACATTTACATATAAATATAGTAATATCAATAACTATCTCTGTTATGGTACGCTATAGTTAATTAATTATTGTTATAATACAAAAACATAGAGTGATAATTAAGTTCTTTTTAAATTTTCAGTTTATAATATTGTTCATTAAATTCAATATTTTCTGCTACTTATATCGACTAAATATGTTGTCAAAAGATTTTTTTGCAGATAATCTTAAAACTAAATATGTGTGCCACTGATTATGAGAATGCAAATTTGAAAGGAAGGAATTTTTTAATGATGAAAATGCCTGTGAACGGCAAAATACTGTTAGTGACATTTTTAATCATTGCACTCTCCTTTTTACTAGGTGGTATTTTTTTACTCGGTAACCTATTATCTGAACAGGAAAAAGATTTTGGACAGCGAGCAATGCTTGTGGCAAGAACTGTATCAAATGTACCAGAGCTTAGTGTACATCTGGAAAATGCCAATATAAAAGAATCTGCAAAAAATATTAATAAAATTGTAGATGGCATTAGAGTGATTCATAAGGCCGAGTATATTGTTGTAATGAATATGGAGCGTATTAAACTATCACACCCAGTAAGTAAGGAAATAGGAAAACGCAGTGAGTCGCAGGATTTAAACGCCGCATTTAGTGAACATTATTATGTATCAAAGGCACGTGGAGAATCGGGTGTTATGATACGGGCTTTCGTGCCAATTATTAATGATAAAAGGGAACAAGTGGGCATTGTAGTCGTTGGCTATTCATTACCAGATTTTCTGGAAATGTTACAAAGTTATGAGCGAGAAATTATGATAACTATTGTTATATCACTGATTTTCAGTATTTTCGGTGCCTATACACTAGGACGACATATAAAAAAACAAATGTTTGGGCTTGAACCTCATGAAATTGCAAAAATGTATGTGGAAAGAACAGAAACCTTTAATGCCATGCATGAGGGAATAATAGCGGTAGATAAGGAAATGAATATCACTATTTTTAATGAAAAAGCGGCCGATATTTTAGGTGTTACTAGGAAAATAGAGGACTGTATTGGACAAAAGATTTATGACGTTTTGCCTGATACCCGTCTGCCTGAAATTGTTGAAACAGCAACACCTGTTTATGATCAAGAGCTTTACATTAATCATCATAGTATCTTAAGTAATCGTGTACCTATTATTGTGAATGGAGAGCTAGTTGGTGCAGTTGCTATGTTTAAAGATTTAACAGCTGTGAAAAAGCTTGCGGAGGAAGTAACAGGTGTAAAGGCCTTTGTTCAAGCATTACGTGTACAAACCCATGAGCATAAAAATAAGATTCATACGATTGCGGGACTACTGCAATTGGGACATACAAAGCAAGCACTTGAATATGTTACTGTTACTACTGAAAATGAAGCCTCATTAACGAAGTTTTTAAATGAACGCTTTCATAATGAAAATATTTCAGGTTTGTTATTAAGTAAAGTAAGTTATGGAAAAGAACTGGGTATCGAGGTTGAAATTGATCGGAAAAGTCATTTTAAACGCTTTCCACCTCTATTAGATCATCATGATTTTGTTGTGTTGTTTGGCAATTTAATTGAAAATGCTTTTGAGGCATTAAATGTACTTTCTAAGGAAGATAAATATGTAGCCATCTCTGTAGACGAGCATGATGGCGTCTTAGCAATTGCAGTTACCGATAACGGGATTGGCATGACCAAAGAGGTGCAGGAGCGTATGTTTGAAAATGGATTTTCGTCAAAGGCTAGTGAAAATCGAGGCATTGGCTTGCATTTAGTCTATGAAATTGTAAGAAAAGGCAATGGAGATATTGAAGTAACAAGTGAATTTATGAAAGGAACAAGTTTCTTAATTTTATTTGAGTTAGGAGAAGTATAGATGGATGTAATAAATGTCTTATTGATTGAAGATGATCCAATGGTACGAGAAGTGAACAGACAATTTATTGAACAAATCAAAGGTTTTTCATTAGTTGGCTATGCTAGCAATGGAATTGAAGGAATTCAAAAAATTAAACAATTAACCCCAGAGCTTGTCTTTATGGACATTTTTATGCCAGAGCAGGATGGCATTATTACGTTAGGGAAAATACGAGAAGAGCATCTTCATGTTGATGTTATTGCTGTAACAGCTGCGAATGATATGCCCACTGTGCAGCGAATATTACACTTAGGTGTCTATGATTATATTATGAAGCCCTTTACGTTTGAGCGGATTGAGCAGACTTTAAAAAATTATCAAAGCTATAGAAGGAAAATAAGCGGCATGCAAGATTTAACTCAGCATGATGTCGATCATTTAATGCAACAGCGTCTTCCTGAACAAATTGTAGTAGAAACAACAGGAATGGATGCCATTCTTATAGAAGAACTCCCAAAAGGGTTTAATCGAGCTACCTTAGATAAGGTACTTGCATATATAAAAAAAAGTGGCGAGGCAGTATCAGCTGAGGAGGTATCAGCTTATATAGGTACAGCACGTGTTACAGCTAGACGCTATCTAGACTTTTTAGAAAAGCAGAAACTATTAAAAGTAGATATACAATATGGAAACGTAGGACGTCCTATTCATCGTTATTATATTTAATGATAATAGATTTATTTTAGTTCAATTAGATTAAAGTCCGTATTTTAATAAGTTATGGTGAAAAATGTACAGATAAATTCTAAGCGTCCTATTTCCTAATACATATCTTTAAATTCCTTTAAGGGCAACATCTAAATTTTTTGGATACCAAAGTTGTTGCGTATTGGAAGAGATCTTCATGACCATTTAAATTTTAAATAATTATAATTCAGATATTGTGGGAAGCAAGATGCTAAAGCACAAAAAATTATTCCCAAGACATAAATAAAGACGGAAAAAGCCCTGCATAAAGCAAGGCTTTTTTAACGTCAAGATTCGTTTGAGATTGTGTAGAGGCTAAATTTAAATGTTATTTTTTTTATTAACAATTTTCTTGAAATAAAATCTTCACTTTTTTTCTAGCGAGTCAACATGCTCAGCAGTAGGTTTACCAGCTTTTAATAAGACTTTACTGCCCAGAAGGAAAAATCCTTGGATGAAGAGTAATAATCCTGTACCGATGAGTAGCCACTCAATAGCAATAATATCAGCTATTGGCCCGAAAATTAGCATTCCTAAAGGCATCATAGAGGTAGATATCATACTAAGAATGCCAAATACTCTTCCCATATAGTCACTTTCCACTTTTTCTTGTAATAACACCGTTGCAGGTGTATTAAAGATTGGCATGGCTATGCCAGTAATGGCCATGATTCCGAGGTACAACCAAAAAATAGGAATGACGCCGAGAGCCATTGTACAAAGACCAAATAACAAAGCAGATAATGTCATCGTATGCACTTTATTTTTAAAGCCACCCCATGTTGCGATTGCGATACCACCGATTAACATCCCAATGGCAAAGGCCATTTCGATGGCAGTCAAACGCCATACATCATTGCCAAAAGTTCGTGTAACTTGTAAAGGCGTTAAAAAGGCAGCAGGTGCAGCAAGCAGCATGAAAAAGGCAAAGAACAAGAATAATTGTTTCAAGAAAGCATGCTCTTTAATATAGATGAAGCCTTGTTTCATATCACTAAAATAGCCTGTTGTTTGTGGCTGATTAGCTTTTGCATGTGCAGGGATATGCAGAAATAATAAGAAGATAGCGATGGCAATAGCCGCTGTTGTCACATCAATAAAGAAAATGGATTCAATAGAAGCCATCGTTAATAATGCACCACTTGCCATAGGTGCAAGAATCATGATGAAGGCTTGAATACTACTATTTGCACCATTGACCTTCATTAAATGCTCTTCAGGCACAAATTGTGGCAAAATTGCGCCCACTGCTGGTGTTTGAATACCTGCACCAACTGCGCGTACGGCTGATATAACAAATAGTAGCCAGAGCTCATCATAGCCGATTAAAAATAAAATAGCTAGAATTAGCGTAGATAAGGCAATCATTCCATCTGCTAAAATAATAAGCCATTTACGGTTATAGCGATCTGCCCAGACACCAGCAATAGGTGCTAAGAAGAAGGTTGGTAAAAAGCCGCAAATGATCGCGATGGTCATCATGCTGCCTGATTGTGTTGTAAGTGTGATATACCATGTAATGGCATATTGCACAAGAGCAGAGCCAAAAAGTGAAATCGTTTGACTACTTAAAAAAAGTATTGTGTTACGTTTCCAATGTTCCAATTTCGTCATCCCTTTCTAACAGTAGTGCCTGTGTGGAAAGTAAAAGACAACACAAAAAAAGAGGGGAGTAGAAGTCCCCTCTTTTCCAGTATTCCTAAAACAGACTAGACCTAATTCCATTTCCCTTGCACAGCAGGAAAAGTGTACACATATTTAATTAATAAGGTGAAATCGTAGTCTAATTGAAGCTGTCATTTGGAATACCCTCCGTTCTATAAGTTGTGTTGATTGTAGCATAAAGTTCATCGATGCGTAAAGAATGAATTAAGCAAAAACTAGGTTGAATTTAAAAATTTGGAAATTGTGAAATGAATCTCATAAAATGAAACGCCATGCATCTATATTTATCGATTTCTTTAAAGGAAAAGTACTATTCATTGTCTTTTCAGTAGTTTTTTTATACATATTTTGAAACTATCGGGAACGTTTGTTAGAGATGAAACTTATCATTGATTCCAATAAAGTTGCTTCGGAGACGTGCATATAGCGAGTACTTGTCATATACTAAAATAGAAAAATAGCAAATAGAGGAAATATGAGAAAGAAAAATAGTAAATGGAAGATCTTAACTTTAGTCGCGATGATTTTTGTGTTATGCCTATCGACAATCCCTACAAAGACTGCCATGGCAAGCACGACACAGCCAAAAAGGGAGATGAGGGCTGTCTGGATTTCAACCGTTCTTAATCTTGATATGAAAGCAGGTATGACGAAGGAGCAGTACACGGCTTGGACACGCCAAACTTTGGATCAACTAAAAGCCAATAAATTTAATACTGTTATTTATCAAGTAAGACCAACAAATGATGCAATGTATGCCTCTGATCTAGCGCCATGGTCATCTTACATAACAGGCAAAAAGCAAGGCACGAATCCAGGCTACGATCCTCTTGCGATCATGATAGAGGAAAGTCATAAACGGGGTATGGAGCTGCATGCATGGATGAATCCTTATCGTGTAACAATGTCTGGACAAAAACTAACAGACCTTGCTGCTGATAATGTGGCTAGAACACATCCAAATTGGGTTATCAAATACGGTAAGCAATATTATTTAAATCCTGGTTTACCAGAAGTACAAGACTATTTAGTTGAAGTAGTAAGAGAGCTAGTAGCTAATTATGATATTGACGCAGTGCATATGGATGATTATTTTTATCCATATAAAGTTGCTAATGAAGTTTTTCCAGATCAAGCAGCTTTTAAAAACTATGGTGCTTCCTTTAAAAAGGTGGAGGATTGGCGACGAGATAATGTCAACCGTCTTGTAGAAAATCTTTACACGGCCATTAAAGACACAAAGCCATATGTCCAATTTGGTATTTCACCATTTGGTGTATGGCGCAATAAATCGCTAGATAAAACAGGAAGCGATACAAGGGCTGGTGTTAATAATTACGATGATTTATATGCAGACGTCAGAACATGGATTCAAAATGGCACAATTGATTACATTACACCACAAATTTATTGGTCAAGAACATTATCTGTTGCGAAATATGGAACGCTGTTAGATTGGTGGAGCCATGAAGTGCAAACCTACGCAACAACACACCCTGTGCATCTATACATTGGGCTTGCTGATTACAAAGTTGGCAATGATAGTGATGCAGCATGGAAAAATAAAATGGAGCTACCTAGTCAAATACTAGCGAATCGTTCGGAAAAGGTAGCGGCTGAGGGGCAAATGCATTTCTCCTTAAGAAGCTTTCAAAACAATAAACTAGGCTATGCAACGATTGTTAGTCAACAATTATATAATTATACAGCACTGACACCAGAAACAACTTGGGATGATGACACAGTGCCGAACGTGCCGACTTTTGTGCAAGTGACAAAGGAAGCGGCAGGTCGTAAGATAGAGATTATAGACGAAAATGAAACACAACCACGCAAGTATGTCATTTATCGTTTTACAGGAAACAAAGAAGGCTCTTATGATGACCCTCGAAATATAGTGGATGTTGTTTATAATATGGATGGATTCACTAAATTTGTGGACAAGTCAGCTCTTGCTAAGCATAGCTATACATACGGCATTAAGGCTGTATCAAATACAGGTGTGGAAAGCAAGGAAGTTTTTGTAGTAATAGAAAATCAATAAAAAGCTTAGGATAAAAAATAACCACTCACGTAAAGATTGCATGAGTGGTTGTTTTTTTATTAATTTTCTTCAATATCTTTACGGTTTTTCTTTAACATTTTAGATAGCATTTCATAAACAATTGGTACAACAACGAGTGTTAATAGGGTAGAAGATAATAAACCGCCAATTACAGTAATAGCTAAGTCTTTGGAAATTAACCCACTACCGCCAGTACCAAGTGCCATTGGAATCATAGCACCAATTGTAGCGATGGCTGTCATCAGGATAGGACGTAAACGTGTTGCTCCTGCTTCAAGGATCGCTTCACGCATGGCAAGACCATCATGTTCCATATGAATGATACGGTCAACTAATACGATGGCATTTGTTACGACGATACCAATCAACATCAATAGACCCATCATGACAGATACAGAAATAGTCTGCCCTGTAACGAATAAACCAATAAATGCACCAATTACTGCGAATGGTAGTGAGAAAAGAATAGCGAATGGAGCTAAACCTTCTCCGAATGTTACCACTAGAATGAAGTAAACAATGGCAATGGCTGCTAACATCGCAATACCAAGCTTAGTGAATGTTTCTTGCATATCTGCAGCAACACCAGCAACACCAAGTGTTACACCTTTTTGTAAATCTAATTTATCAATTTTTTTATCAGCAGCAGTAGTGGCTTTTGAAATATCGTCACCGATAATCGTACCAGATACTGTTGCGAAATATTCACCTTTTGAACGAGATAATGAGTTAAGTGTTGTACCTTCCTCAACATCTACTAATTCTCCGATAGTCATTGTTGTACCTAATGCTGTTTTAATTTCAGTGGCTAAGACATCATCAAGTGAAGTCGCAGCTGCTTTAGCATCGCGTTGAACGATGACATCGATATCTTTACCATCGTTTTTCACGGTAGTTAATACTTCTTGCGATGTATTTGAATTTAATGCCATCACGATTTGAGCTGTCGTTAACCCGTATTGAAGGACATTTTTTTGTTCAACTTTTAGCACATGCTCTACGTATGGATCTTCATTATCAGATTTAATATCTTCTAAGCCATCCACTTCTTTTAGAGCACCCTCTACTTGTTTCACAGCATCTCGAAGTTTATCTAAATCATCACTATACAGTGTATAGCTGACTTCGTTTGATGACATCGACATAGAAGTGAAGTTTTGAGACTTCCATTCTCCTGATTGCCCGATGTTAAATACATAGTCTTCAACCTCTTCACGAGCTTTAGGGAAGTCTTCCATATCCGGATCAAAGATAAGGTACATTAAGGCACCGCCAGCACCTCCACCCATCATCATTGCTGATGGATCGACATTCTTCGCATCTGTAATGGAAACTTGTAAAATATCAACATCTTTACGTTTCATTAATTCTTTTTCTACTTTTTCAACATTTGCTGCCGTTTCGTCAGCCAGCTCTCCCGTTGCAGGCGTATACGTTAAGTACATAACTTTTTCTTCTTGTGAGCCCATAAAACTAAAACCAATAAGTGGTGTTAATGCAAGAGAACCAACAAGTAAAAGAATCGCAAGGACAGATGTAATAATTTTGTGATTTAATACTTTTTCTAAGACACCTTTGTACCAGGTAGCAAGTTTACCAACTTCTTTATGTTGGCTTTCAGTCTTCTCACCGTATAACTTTTTACGGAATAAGAAGTGAGATAAAGCAGGTACGATTGTGATCGCAACTAATAACGATGCACCTAATGCAAATGTCATTGTAAGGGCAAATGGCATGAATAATTCGCCTACCATACCACCTACGAAAATAAGAGGAGCGAATACAGCGACCGTTACCAATGTTGAAGAAAGAATTGGTTTGAACATTTCAATTGTTGCTTCGCGAATTAGGGCACGACCTGTAAGTTTTTCTTGTTTTAAGTGAATTCGTCGGTAAATATTTTCTACAACTACGATTGAGTCATCGATAACACGACCGATTGCGACGGTAATCGCGCCGAGGGTCATGATGTTTAATGTAATATCCATCCAGTTTAATAGGAGTAACGCCATGAAGATAGAAACTGGGATAGAAATAATTGAAATAATCGTTGATTTGAAATCACGTAAGAATAGTAAAATGATTAATACGGCAATTGCGCCGCCAAAGACTGCTTTTTCGATCATTGTAAATACAGAATCTTCAATTGGGGCACCTTGGTCAAGAGAGATCTCTACGTTTAAGCCGTCTAATCGTTTTTCCTCATCCTTCATAAGGTCTTTTACTGCATTAACAACTGTTACCGTATTCGCATCTTGGCCTTTTACGATTTGAATAGCAATGGCATCTTGACCATTTGTACGTGAAACAGATTGCACTTTACCTTCTACTTCAATTTTTGCAATATCACCTAGACGAACGAAAGGTGAAGGATTTGTAGCTGAAGGTGTAACTGGAATTAATAAGTCTTTCAGTTCATCCACTGATTTTACCTTACCATCTACTGAAACGGCTTGTTCCCCGACAGTAAATTGATATAAACCAAGTGACAGTGACATATCACTTGCCTGAATCATTGGTTTAACAGTTTCCTCTGTTAAACCAAGTGCTGCCATTTTTTCTTCATCGTATTTAAACGATACTTGTTCAATATGCTGACCTGTGATGGTAGCAGATGCAACACCATCAATCTTTTCGATTTTAGGCAGTAAAACTTCTTCTACTGTTGAAGTTAAATCAACAATATCTTCCTTAGAGCTACTTACAGATAAAGCGACTACGGGCATCATGTTCATGCTGATTGCCATAATAGTAGGCTCTTGAGCACCTTCAGGTAGTTTAAGATTATCTAAAGCTGCTTCTAATTGACGTTTTTTCTCATCCATATCAATTCCATAGTCGTATTCCACTTGAACTTGTGCTACGTTGGAAGAGGAAGTTGAGTAAACAGCCTTCACATCTTCTAAACTTTCTATGGATTTTTCGAACGGAATGGAAAGTTCATTCATGACTTGTTCAGGCGTTGCGCCAGGATATACGCCCATGACAATTAAATACGGGATCGAAATATCGGGTATCGATTCCATTTTCATCCTAGTACCCGAATAAATACCAGAGACAGTGATGATAATTGTTAATAACCACACTGCCAATTTGTTCTTTAATACGAAATTAACTAAACCTTTCACCTTCACACCTACCCTTTATTGACTATCTAAATTCAATTATTTATACTAATGACTAATCGGTCATTTGTCAACGAAATGCATTAGGAGAGAGTTAAAAATATGTTAAAAAAGCAATTAATTATGGAGAAAGCGTTAGAACTGTTTTCTGAACAGGGTTTTGAAGCTACGTCAGTACAACAAATCACAGAACGCTGCGGGATTTCTAAAGGTGCATTTTATTTATCCTTCAAAACCAAAGATGAGCTTGTTATATCTATGGTTGATTACTATTTACAGCAGTTTATTACAGATGTTGACCAAGTAGTCAGAGGAACGTATAACAAAGAAACTGTTTTGGTTGAATTTTATAAAAGTATTTTTCAAGCATTCAAAGACCATTCTGCATCTGCACGTGTATTCTTTAATGAAAAGGTCTTTTTAACAAAAAAAGAGCTATTTCATAAAATAACAGCGTATGAAGCAGAAATGTCGAAATCAATTCTCTATATGCTTGAGCAGCTTTATCAGGATCAATTAAAAGAAATGAAATATGATGTAATGTACTGCATAAAAGGATTTATGAAGAGCTATGCTGAGCTTTTTATTTTTTCAGATATGCCACTTGATTTAGAGCAATTAGCTAAATCTTTAGCAGAAAAGACAGATATTATTGCCCATCATACAACCATTCCATTTATTACAGCAGATCTTGTACCGTTTATTGCAAAGCCGTGTGAGGAAGACGTGTCAAAAGATGCTTTACTACAATTATTGGAGCAAAATATAAATCATACTGAGGATTCTATAGAAAAAGAATCCATTGAGTTGTTAAAGCAAGAAATAGAAAATCCTACTTATGGTAAAGCAATCATTAAGGGGCTAATTGAAAATCTACGTTTAGACCCAGCGTATCATTGGATTGCATATGTAACTGCAAAATACTTTAATATTTGAACTCTAGGATAGAATTGTTCACGTTTGGCGGTGAACAATTCTATTTTTAATGGTTTTTATCTATGGATGGAGGCATAGATTGCAAGGCCTCTAACGCACTTGCAAAGGGTTCTTGAATCCATAATAGGCGCTCAAGAAAATCTTGGACTTCGATTGGTAATTTTAATTCCTGCTGCCAAGCTTTCTCTTTTTTCTTGCTTGGCTTGTAGTCTGAGTATAGTAAAAATAATAAAAAATGGCCGACAAAATAAAGATCACTAATATGATTTTCGGCACGTTTTGGATTTTCAATCGTAGAGATATCGATTAGCTTTTGATAAGTGGTAGCTAGACCAAAGTCAATAATATGCAATTGCTGACCTACTAACAATATATTCGGAATCCGTAAATCGCGATGTACAATACCATAATTGTGTAACTGTACAATTTGCTCTAATAATTGCTTTGTAATAGCAAGGGATTGAGCGATTGTAAATTTGGCACCATTCTGAAAAATAAGCTCCTCAAAAGTTTGCCCATTGACATAGTCCATGATAAAAAATGGACTGTCTGAAATTGTTCCTGCTGAATGGATGGTAGGAACATAGGGTAGTGAAAGTTGCTGGAGTATGTGAATTTCTTGTTGAAATTTATGAATGGTTTTCTGGTGGTGACGATGTTTGGGTCGCAAGCATTTTAAAACAAATAGACTTGCTGACGAGCAATCTTCAATTAAATACGTACGACCATATGAGCCATAGCCAAGGAATTTTTTAAAAGAAAAATCGGGATGTTCGGCTATGTAAAGTTCTACAGCCTGGTCAAAACTTTTTTCGGAAATTCGTTTCCACCACATTAGCTACTAAAGAAACTCATAGAGCTGAAAAAACTGCGTGAGCTTTTACGAGAGCTACGCTTATAATGCTTGTGACCATAATAATTATGTCGCTTTGAATATCTGCTACGGCTACTTGATGAAGAATGATGGCGTTTGGATTTACTATTAAGTAAGGAATGAAGAATTTTATCTAGCATAAAAACGCTCCTTTTTGATGTTGTTATTACTATATACGCAAAAATAAAAAGGAGGTTTCAAAAATAAAAAAGAAACTATGTAAAATTTACATAGTTTCTTTACGAGGTTAAACCTCCATAATAATCGGTAAGATCATTGGACGGCGTTTTGTTTTTTCGAATAGATAAGGTCCCAAAACATCTGTAATTTCATTCTTCAATTCTGTCCATTGAGGAGTCTTGCTTTGAATTGTTTCATTCAGATGACGGTTTAGCATTTTTTGTGCCTCATTGATCATCGTACCTGATTCACGCATATAGACAAATCCACGTGAGATGATGTCAGGGCCAGAAACAATTTTTTGGTTTTCCATATCAACACTTACAACTACAATCACTAAACCTTCTTCAGAAAGAATACGGCGATCACGTAACACGATATTACCGATATCGCCAATACCATTGCCATCAATGTAAACATCTCCTGAAGGAATACGGCCAGCTACATGTGCTTCATTGGCACTTAGTGCTAGAACATCACCATTTTCCATAACAAATGTATTGTCTAGTGGAACATCGCAATCTTCAGCTAAATGTGTATGCATTTTTAACATACGGAATTCACCATGGATAGGCATAAAGAACTTAGGCTTCATTAAACGAAGCATCAGTTTTTGTTCTTCTTGAGATCCGTGACCAGATGTATGAATATTGTTTAATGCACCATGAATGACTTCTGCACCTGCACGGAACAATAAATTAATGATTTTATTAACACTCACGGTATTACCTGGTACTGGTGAAGAAGAAAAGATAACTGTATCGCCAGGCTGTATTTGAATCTGACGATGTGTCCCGTTGGCAATACGTGACAAGGCAGCCATTGGTTCACCTTGAGAGCCTGTACATAAAATCATCACTTCGTTTGCAGGAAGTCGATTGATGCTTTGAGCATCAATAAATGTATCCTTTGGAGCAGTAATGTAACCTAGCTCACGACCAATCGTAATAGCATTGTCCATTGAGCGACCAAAGACAGCAATCTTTCTTCCGTATTTTACGGCTGCGTCTGTGGCTTGCTGTAAACGGTGAATATTTGATGCAAAGGTAGCAAAAATAATACGGCTATCCACCTTACGGAAAATCTCGTCGATACTTTTTCCAACTGTGCGCTCTGACATTGTGAAATTAGGCTTTTCAGCGTTAGTACTATCAGATAGTAAGCAAAGCACGCCATCACGTCCGATTTCAGCCATCTTTGTTAGGTTGGCTGGTTCACCCACTGGTGTAAAGTCAAATTTAAAGTCACCTGTGTGAACGATATTACCAGGTGGTGTTTTAACAACAATTCCATAAGCATCAGGAATACTATGTGTTGTTCTAAAGAAGCTAACAGATGTTTTTCTGAATTTAATAACATCCTCTTCTTTAATTTCAATGAGTTTTGTTGTACGTAGCAAGCCATGTTCTTCTAATTTATTACGTAATAAGCCAAGTGCAAGCTTACCGCCATAGACAGGGATATTTACTTGACGCAAAAGGTATGGAATACCCCCAATATGATCCTCATGCCCATGGGTAATAAACAGTCCTTTGATTTTATCGACATTACGTACTAAGTACGTGTAATCAGGAATAACATAGTCAATGCCGAGTAAGTCGTCTTCTGGAAATTTTATACCGGCGTCAATTAAGATAATTTCATCTTGAAATTGAACGCCATAAGTGTTTTTGCCGATTTCGCCCAGTCCGCCGAGCGCGAAAACAGCTGCTTGGTCATTTTTAACAAACTTCATGTTTGTTAAATTTCCTCCAAGACGAAGTTCGGGCTTGCTTGTTCGTACTCTAAGTAGTTACCCTCAAGCAGTTGAATGAACTCGATGTTATAGTTTCGGTCTTTTAGCTTTTCACGTACTTCACGTTCTGAAGTAGCTTCTAGGTATAGACTTTTAGTATTTTCGCGAACTGGAATCTCATTTGCATTTTCTTGATAATAAACTTTGTAAATCATAGTTTGCTCTCCTTTAATTGCGTACAATTTTCTTGCACCTTTGACTACTACCACACACGTGCTACAAGAAAACAACGAATTTCTTTTATTGAAGAAATGTACGTTTGTAATACTTGTATCTCAATGCTTCAGATGTGCACTATGTTATAAAATTGTATAGGAAGTAGTGAGACAGTGGTTGCGTATAGCCAAATAAATGCATTTCCTTTATATTATCACGCACTTCCTCTAAAATAAAGAAAAGCCCTTCAAATAATGAAGGGCAAATGTTAGGCAATTGATTTTTTTCCGAGTACGCCGCGAAGTTGCTTCAATAATTTTCGTTTGAGTTTCTTCAGCATGGCACATCACTCCTTAGGATCATTATAATTAAAATTATTGTCTATGTAAAGTCATTTAGCTTGAAAGGATAATATTTATGGAAAGGGTTAATAGAATGAACAAAATTTTATTTTTTGATGTCGATGGTACTCTCTATAACAGTGAAAAAAAGTTACCTTCATCTGCAAAAGAGGCACTTTTGACAGCACGACGTAATGGTTATGAATTGGCGATTGCTACTGGTCGAGCACCATTTATGATTGAGTCATTGCTAGAAGAATTAGAGATCGATACGTATGTTACCTTTAATGGTCAATATGTTGTCTATAAAGGTGAGGTTGTCTATACAAATGGGATTGCGAAAGATGAACTAGCTAAAATTATTGCCTTTGGTGAGGCGCGTAACGAACCGGTAGTGTTTTTAGATGATAAACGGATGATTGCCTCAGTTGGCGATCATCGTATGGTAGCTGAAAGCTTAGATACTCTTAAATATCCGTATCCAGAATTAGACTCATCTTATTATATGCAGAACAATGTATATCAAACACTTATTTTTATGGAAGAAAAAGATGAACCTTTATATAATGAAACATTCCCAAATGTTCAATTTATACGTTGGCATCGTTATTCTTGTGATATTTTGCCAAAGGGAGGTTCGAAGGCTGCTGGTATTGAAAAGGTGCTTGAAAAAATGGGCATCACTTTACAAGATGCCTTTGCTTTTGGCGATGGCATAAATGATATTGAGATGCTACAGGCAGTTGGGACAAGTGTTGCTATGGGAAATGGCCATGAGCGAGTGAAGGCAGTCGCTCATCATATTGCAGACCATGTAGACGAGGATGGTCTCTCAAAAATAATGCGTAAGCTCTCCATTATATAAAAATGAAAAACAACTAGTTGTGAAATTTACAACTAGTTGTTTTTTATTGATTAATGGTCTATGCCATATTGACGGTTTTTATTTGAACACCTTTTTCCGAAAAATGTTGAATCGTCTTTTTGGATAGTGCGTCATCTGTGATAATGACATCTACGTCATCCACTGGACAAACTTGAATCGCTACATCTTTATTAAATTTTGAGGAATCTGTAGCTACGTAGACTTTTTGAGAGATGGAAATAATTTGCTTTCTAGTAATCGCTTCATCCAAGCTAAAATCAGATATGCCTTTTTCAATTGAAACGCCACTAGCGCAAATAAAAGCTTTATTGATATTAAGATGCTCGAAGCGAAATAAAAATTCATTTGATGTCACTGATTTTTCAGAATGGCGTACTTTACCCCCAAGCAGTATAACCTCAATGTTAGAGCCGATTAGATCAAATGCTACAGGTAGTGAATTTGTCACCACTGTTAGTTTTTCCTTGTCCAATAAAAATGGTGTCATTTGATAGGTGGTTGTTCCACTATCAATAAAAATACATTCCCCATCTTGAACGAGCGAAGCACATGCTCTGGCAATGGCGATTTTCTCTGTTAACTGTTCGTGAAGTCGGTGATCAATTAGTCCTTCTGTTGGCTCAATATATTTAACGCCCCCATAAAATTTTTCAATTTTTTTGTCTTGCATCAACTGTTGGACATCACGACGGATCGTTTCCATTGAAACGTTAAACTCTTTTGTAAGTGTTACTAATTTTACTACCTTATGTTGACGTATAAACTGCAAAATTTGGTGTTGCCTTTCTATCATATACATTTCATCACCTCTACTAGATATTTACTCAAAATAACCATAACTTTGTCAACAATTGGTCAGAATTTACTCAACATTTACACAAATAAGCATTTTCCTTTACAAATAGTCTCTATACTGAAGCTAAGAACTGAGTGAGGTGACCCAATTTGTTAGAGCTAAAAAATATCTCAAAAAGCTATAAAAATAAAAAAGTTTTAGTAGATATCAATGTAACCGTCGAAACAGGTGAGATTATTTCTTTGCTAGGACCGAGTGGCTGCGGTAAAACTACTTTGCTTAATATCATTTTAGGACTTGTAGATCCAACTGCTGGTCAGCTTGTCTACAATGGACAAGATATTTCCAAGCAATCAATGCAAGAAAGAGGATTTAATATAGTGTTTCAGGATTTTGCGTTATTTCCTCATTTAAATGCATACGACAATATCATTTATGGATTAAAAAATAAAAACGTGAAAATGTCCAAAGAGGAGATACAAGAATACATTGATTTTTTAGAGCTAGCTCCTCATTTGCATAAGAAGATTCATGAATTGTCTGGTGGGCAAAAACAACGCGTTTCCATTGCAAGAACACTCGTGATGCAACCTAAAATTCTATTATTAGACGAACCACTAAGTGCACTAGATGGCGTTATAAAGGAATCTATAAAGGAACGTATTAAATCCATCGCCCGTGAATTTAATTTGACGACGATTATCGTGACACATGATCCGGAAGAAGCCCTTACCTTATCGGACAAAGTCATCATTATTAATGAAGGTACAGTTGCTCAATTTGGCACACCTCATGAAATTGTTACAGCGCCAAAAAATAAATTTGTAGAAGATTTTATCTTAAGGCAGCTTCATATTAAGCGACATAACATCTATCAATTGTTTGGAGAAACATATGCTTAAAACGAATAAAATAATGAAATTAATTTTTCTACCGATTCTACTATTTTTTCTATTCTTTTTAATTGTGCCATTGCTTTATATGTTTTGGCAGTCATTCAAAATAGGCAATGTCGTTACCACTCAAAATTATATAGAAGCTTTACGGAATATCGAAATTCGTGAAGCTTTTACGAATAGTTTTAAAGTTTCTTTTGTAGCATCAGTGATTACAACCATTTTAGCCTTTTGGTTGGCCTATGCTGTTCATTTTACTACGATGCATCGCCATACAAAAAAGCTAGTTCAAATTGGAATTACCTTGCCGATGCTACTGCCAACCATCACCTATGGCTTTGTATTGATTTATACATTTGGGAGTCAAGGAATTCTAACAAAATTAGTGGGGCAGCCTCTTTTTACAATCTATGGGTATAACGGCTTGGTGATCGGTTACGTCTTATACACATTACCAGTTGCTTTTATATTAATGCAAAACTCCATGCAATATATCGATAAACGTTTTTTACTTGTTTCAATATTAATGCATGATCAGCCAATGCGTCGTTTTTATCATACCGTATACCGTCCTATGGTTGGGACAATTGGCGGGGCATTTATTTTAACATTTGTTTTAAGCTTCACAGACTTTGGAATCCCTGCATCGGTTGGTGGCAATTACAGGGTAATAGCTACTGAACTTTACCAAGCTATGTTAGGTTCCATTGTGCATTTTGAACGTGGAGCAGTCATTTCAGTGTTAATGCTAGTACCTGCTGTATTAGGTGTTGTCATGCTAACGATTTTAGAGCGCTTCAATTTTCAATATAAACAGGTTGGGCAAAGTGAACTTGTAAAGCATCGTTTACGAGACGCGCTATTTACAATTTATTCAATTCTCTGTGTAACAGCTGTATGTATTATTTTTTCAACCATGTTTATTGTGCCTTTTACCAAAGGCTATCCGTACGATTTCAGCTTTACATTAGAGCATGTTCAAAATGTACTCGCAGAGAAAGATTTAACAAAGGTTTACATCAATTCTCTCATCGTAGCGGTTCTAACAGCAATATTAGGTGTGGGCATAACATTTATGTCGGCGCTTCTTAATACAAGGACACCATTAAAGGGAAGAAAAAGCTTAGATGTAACTTCTATGATGACAAATACAGTTCCAGGTATGGTACTTGGATTATCCTACTTATTTTTCTTTAATGGAAGTTCTTTAAAGGGTACTTTTCTTATCATTATCGCATGTAATATCGTGCATTTTTTTACGACACCTTATTTAATGGCGAAAAATTCATTGCAAAAAATGGATCCTACGTGGGAAGTGACAGCTGAGCTGTTAAAGGATTCGTGGTTAAAAACCGTGATACGAATTATTTTACCGAATATTAGGCCAACGATTTATCAAATGTTTAGCTACTATTTTTTAAATGCGATGGTTACAGTCAGCGGTGTTATTTTTCTTGTCAGCACAAAGACAATGCTTGTATCGACAAGGATAAAAGAGCTACAGCATTTCGCAAAGTACACTGATATTTTTGTTTTATCGATATTCATTTTATGTACAAACCTCATTGTGAAATTAGGTTGTGATTATATAGCAGCACATAAAGAAAAAACGGAGGAGATTACAAAATGAAGAAGTCAACAGGCATGATGTTAGGGACAGTAAGTGCAGCAGCAGTCGTTTTAGCTGCATGTGGAGGAGTAGCAGCAGATTCCAAAGAGCAAGTCATCATTTATTCAAATGCTGATGATGAAGCTATTGAAGTGATGGAAACTACATTAGATGATAAAGGCTATAAAGGTAAGTATTTAATCCAGTCGTTTGGTACTTCTGAGTTAGGTGGCAAAATGATGGCGGAAGGGACAGATATTGAAGCAGATGTTGTAACAATGGCTTCTTATTTTATAGAAAGTGCACAAACCTCAAAATCCATGTTTGTGGATATTTCCTCAGACTTAAAGCCTCTTGATGGGAGTGTTACGTATGCATTACCGATTTTAGGCAATGTAGGCTCTATCTTTATTAATACAGAGGTATTACAACAAAAGGGGCTATCTATTCCGAAATCCATTAAAGATTTGACAGACCTTGCTTATAAGGATTTAGTGTCATTCCCAAACATTATGGACTCCTCAACAGGGTGGCTTCTAGTACAAGCTATTTTAAAGGAATATGGTGAAGAGGAAGGGAAAAAAGTTCTAGCAGAGTTAATTAAAAATGCAGGACCACATATTGAAAGTTCAGGCTCTGGCCCTATTAAAAAGGTGAAAACAGGAGAAGTTGCTGCCGGCTTTGGTTTACGTATCCAAGCTATTGATGCCAAAAACGAAGGGTTACCGATTGATTATATTGACCCGACAGAAGGAAATTTCACTTTAACGGAATCTGTAGCTGTTGTAGATAAAGAAGGTGAGGAAGCATTAGCAAAAGAAATTGCAAAGGTAATTGCAACAGAGGCTCGTGATGGTCTTCTAGAGCAATATCCTGTAGCTCTATATGAAGGTGAACAAGTAAAGGACGAGCACGTTCCTACATATTTAAAAAAATGGGATACTACCTTAACCGTAGATTTATTAGAAAAACACCAAGCCTTCTTTAAAGAAGCACAGCGATAAGGAGTTATAGCAGATGAGTAACTATAAATTATTGACGCCAGGTCCATTGACAACAACTGAAGCAGTGAAACGAGAAATGTTAAAAGATCGTTGTACATGGGATGACGATTATAAAAATGTGACACAAGTGATTCGTAAGCAACTCTTAAAATTAGCAAAAGTTGATGAAGCTGATTACACTACGGTACTAATGCAAGGAAGTGGAAGCTTTGTAGTAGAGTCTGTACTAACAACAGCAATTGGTGAAAATGATAAGGTGCTGATACTAACAAATGGTGCTTATGGTGAAAGAATTGTTGAAATGGCCAAAGCCTTAAAGTTACAGCATGTTGTTTATAGTGCTCCTTATGATGAACAGCCCTCCTTGTTAGAAGTTCAATCCTTCCTTGAAAGAGATAGGAGTATTACTCATGTAGCTCTCGTACATTGTGAGACGACTACTGGTATTTTAAATCCTATTAAAGAAATTGGGGAAGTTGTTCATTCGTTCAACAAAACGTTTATTGTGGATGCCATGAGTAGCTTTGGAGGCGTACCAATGGATTTATCAAGCTTGCATATTGATTTTTGTATTAGTAGTGCCAATAAATGTATTCAGGGTGTCCCAGGCTTTGGTTTTGTTATCGCGAATACAAGAGCACTGGAAAAATGTAAGGGACAAGCTCGAAGTGTTGCATTAGATTTGCATAGTCAGTGGGAAGTAATGAAGCAAGATGGGAAATGGCGTTTCACATCGCCTACACATGTAGTGGCAGCTTTTGCGAAGGCGCTTGAAGAGTTGAATGAAGAAGGCGGAATTCATGCCCGCTACAAACGCTATGCGTATAATAATCAACTACTTCGCTCTCGCTTGTCGGTGCTGGGATTTAAAGCGTATATTTCGGAGGAGCTTCAATCACCAATTATCACAACATTTTTATTCCCGTATAAAGAGTTTTCTTTTGAGCATTTTTATCAGGAAATAAAAAATGCAGGTTTCGTTATCTATCCAGGTAAGCTGACGGATGTCGATACATTCCGTATTGGCAATATTGGTGATATTCATGAGGAAGATATTCTTGCATTATGTGAAATCATTGAAAATTATATGGTGGTGAAAAACAATGAAAATTGAGACGGTTATTTTGGACTGGGCAGGCACAGCAGTTGACTTTGGTTGTTTTGCCCCTGTTAATGTTTTTTTAACAATTTTTGAAGATGCTGGTGTAATAGTTACACTGGAAGAGGCTCGTAAACCAATGGGGATGCTGAAAATTGATCATATCCGCACCATGCTAGAAATGCCAAGAATTAAAGCAGAATGGCATCGTGTACATGGACAATCCTTTACTGAAAAGGATGTACATGTATTGTATAATCATTTTGAAACAAAATTAATGGAGTCTTTGGCGACCTATACAGATCCTATCCAGCACGTGAAAACAACAGTACAGCAATTAAGAGATGCAGGTATTCGAATAGGCTCTACAACTGGCTATACAGATGCAATGATGGAAGTAGTGACAAAGCATGCTGCTGACAAGGGCTATCAACCTGATTTTCTTGTAACACCAACACAGGTTGGTGATAAAGGGCGACCATATCCATATATGATTTTTAAAAATATGGAGGCATTAGGTTCGCAAGCGACGAAGCAAGTTGTGAAGGTTGGCGATACAACATCAGATATAAAGGAAGCCTTGAATGCAGGTGTTTGGGCTGTTGGCGTTATTATTGGAAGCTCAGAAATGGGACTATCCGAAGAAGAATTCAATGCCCTGTCTTCAGAAGAACAGCAACAAATCATAGAGAAAACAAAATGTGTTTTTGAAGAATCAGACGCTCATTATACAATAGAAACAATGGAGGAGTTGCCAGCATTAATTGAAACGATCAATGCTCGGTTAAATATGGATAGACAATTAGAATATAAATAATAATTAACCTCGGCAGAAGTAATAAACTGCCGAGGTTGTTTTTAGTCGCGCTCATATGGGATTGAATCTGGTATTTCCGCAAATGGATTCTTTTCATTAATACGGTCATAAAACATAATGCCATTTAGATGATCTAATTCATGCTGAAAGGCAATAGCTGGCAAGCCCTTAAGGCGCATTTTTTTCTCTTCACCATCAATTGTTTTAAATTTTACTGTGATGCGTGCATGGCGAGGTACATACCCAGGAATATTACGGTCAACAGAAAGACATCCTTCTCCTGCTGATAGGTATGTGTTTTCAACAGAATGGCTAACGATCTTTGGATTTATGGCTACAAAGCTTAATTGTTCACCAGCCTCATCTTTTAAATGAAGAGCAAACATACGCTGTAAGCTATTTACCTGATTGGCAGCCAAACCAATGCCACTACGCAAATTATATTTTTCTGCCATTTCAGGATCTTGGCTGTTGATTAAATATTGAAGCATATCCTCAGCAAGCTTTCTTGTTTCTTCAGTTAAAGGGAATTTAACTTCCTCTGCTTTTGTGCGTAAAGTCGGATGACCTTCGCGGATAATATCATCCATTAAAATCATAATAGTAATCTTCCTTTCAACTTTGTAGTGCTTACTAATAAGTATACATCACGTTTTCGTACAATCCCATGAAAAAAGTCCTTATTTGAATATACTCAAAAAATTTTTCTAATGCTATTAGATTTTCGAGAATGGGGTATTCTACTAGGGGAAAACCTGTTGGAAAACGTAAGAGTTGTATGGTGTGAGCAAGGTGTTGTAATACAGAATTTGAATATTAGTAATACAGTATAGGACAGCGGTGTTTGATTGTTATTCTAGAAAAAATCTTTGTATATAGCAGTAATAGATGATTGACCGACAGTATTTTATTCAGTATACTGAGTGTCAAGAATAAGTTGTACTAGTTAAAAAGGTGATTTATTTTAATACAGCTGAAAGGGAGATGTGACAAATGAGCAAGAAAAACAATAATATTTTTGATGCTAAACAAACGCTAACTGAAATCGAAGATAAGTTTGAAATGTTTCAAATTTTGAATGAAGAAGGCGAAATTATAAATAAAGAGGCAGATCCGAAATTATCAGATGAGGAACTAGTTGAGTTAATGACACGTATGGTTTACACACGTATTTTAGATCAACGTTCAATCTCATTAAATCGTCAAGGACGTTTAGGCTTCTATGCACCGACTGCTGGTCAAGAAGCTTCACAACTTGCTTCTCACTTTGCATTAGAACAAGAAGATTGGATTTTACCAGGTTACCGTGATGTACCTCAAATTGTATGGCATGGCTTACCTCTTGAAAAAGCATTTTTATTCTCACGTGGTCACTTCATGGGGAATCAGGTTCCTGAAGGTGTAAACGTTTTAGCTCCACAAATTATTATTGGAGCACAATATATTCAAGCTGCTGGGGTAGCACTTGGTATTAAAAAACGCGGGAAAAAAGCTGTTGCAGTAACTTATACTGGTGACGGTGGTTCTTCTCAGGGAGACTTCTATGAAGGCATTAACTTTGCAGGTGCATTTAAATCTCCAGCAATCTTCATCGTACAAAATAACCAATATGCAATCTCAACACCTCGTGAATTGCAAACAGCTGCTAAAACAATTGCACAAAAAGGGGTAGCAGCAGGATTACCAAGTATTTTAGTAGATGGAATGGATGCGCTTGCAGTTTATGTAGCAACTCGTGATGCTCGTGAGCGCGCGGTTAATGGTGAAGGCCCAACATTAATTGAAACAATGTGTTACCGTTATGGACCTCATACAATGGCTGGGGATGACCCAACTCGTTACCGTACTTCTGATACAGATAATGAATGGGCTCAAAAAGATCCTCTAGTTCGCTTCCGTAAATACCTAGAAGCAAAAGGTATATGGGATGAGAAAAAAGAAGAAGCAGTTATTGAGCGAGCAAAAGAAGAAATTAAAGAAGCAATCAAAAAAGCAGATGCTGCTCCAAAACAAAAAGTAACAGAATTAATGGAAAATATGTATAAAGGCGAAATGCCATCTAATCTAAAAGAACAGTATGAAATCTATAAAGAGAAGGAGTCGAAATAACCTATGGCACAAATGACGATGATTCAAGCAATTACAGATGCACTTCGCACAGAATTAAAGAATGATGAAAACGTTCTTGTATTCGGGGAAGATGTAGGTGTCAACGGTGGGGTATTCCGCGCGACAGAAGGCCTACAAAAAGAATTTGGGGTTGACCGCGTATTTGATACACCATTAGCAGAATCAGGTATTGGTGGCTTAGCAGTTGGCCTTTCTCTTCAAGGATTCCGTCCAGTTCCTGAAATTCAATTCTTTGGTTTCGTTTATGAAGTAATGGATTCAATTAGTGGCCAGCTAGCACGTATGAGCTACCGTAGTGGTGGCGTCTACAATGCTCCAGTAACAATCCGTTCACCATTTGGTGGTGGTGTGCACACACCTGAAATGCACTCAGATAGCTTAGAAAGCTTAATGACAGCACAACCAGGATTAACAGTTGTTGTTCCATCAACACCATATGATGCAAAAGGTTTACTTATTTCTTCTATTCGTAATGACAACCCAGTTATTTTCTTAGAGCATTTAAAGCTATACCGTTCATTCCGTGAAGAAGTGCCTGAGGAAGCATACGAAATTCCACTAGGAAAAGCGGATGTAAAACGTGAAGGTACTGATTTAACAATTGTTGCTTACGGTTTAATGGTTCATGAAAGCTTAAAGGCTGCAGAAGAACTTGAAAAAGAAGGACATTCTGTAGAAGTAATTGACTTACGTACAATTCAACCAATCGATGTGGAAACAATTATCGCATCTGTTGAAAAAACAGGTCGTGCAATCGTTGTCCAAGAAGCTCAAAAACAAGCAGGTATCGCTGCGAACGTAGTAGCAGAAATTACAGAGCGTGCAATTCTAAGCTTAGAGGCTCCTGTTCTTCGTGTGGCTGCACCAGATACTGTGTACCCATTCCCACAAGCTGAAGGTGTTTGGTTACCAAACTACAAAGATGTAATGGAAACAGCAAAAAAAGTTTTAACATTCTAATAAAGCTTCTAAACTTGAACAACAGTAAATAGAAAGGATGGGTACACATGGCATTTGAATTCAGATTACCGGATATTGGCGAGGGTATTCACGAAGGCGAGATTGTGAAATGGTTCGTTAAAGCTGGAGATACAGTAAAAGAAGACGATATTCTTTGTGAAGTACAAAATGATAAAGCAGTAGTAGAAATCCCTTCACCAGTTGAAGGAACAGTAGAGGAAGTTTTAGTAGGAGAAGGAACAGTTGCCGTAGTTGGCGATGTTTTAATCCGATTAGACGCACCTGGCTATGAAGACTTAAAGCTAAAAGGTGACGATCATGCCGAAGCAAAAACAGAGGCACAAGTTCAAGCAACTGCTGAATCTGGTCAGAACGTAGAAAAAGCTCCTGCTAAAGAGGAAAAGGCACCAGAAAAAGCTCCCGAAAAAGCTCCAGAAAAAGTGGAGACAGTAGTTGATGAAACAAAACGTGTGATCGCGATGCCTTCTGTACGTAAATTTGCCCGTGATAACGATGTAAATATTCGTGAAGTGAAGGGTACAGGCAAAAACGGTCGAATCCTTAAAGAAGATATTGAAAACTTCTTAAAAGGTGGAGGCACTGTAGAGGCTGAAACTACAAATATCGAAACATCAGAAGATACAGTTCAACAAGAAACGTCTACACCAGCAGCACCAGTAGTTCTTGAGGGGGATTTCCCAGAGACTCGTGAAAAAATGTCAGGTATTCGAAAAGCGATTGCAAAAGCAATGGTACACTCGAAACAAACGGCTCCTCATGTTACACTAATGGATGAAGTCGATGTAACAGCTCTTGTAGCACATCGTAAAAAATTCAAAGATATCGCTGCCGAAAAAGGTGTTAAATTAACATACTTACCATATGTAGTGAAAGCACTTATTTCAACTTTACGCGAGTTCCCAGAATTTAATCGCTCTTTAGATGATGCAACACAAGAAATTATCCAAAAGCATTACTATAACATTGGTATTGCAGCAGATACTGAAAGAGGCTTACTAGTACCAGTTATTAAGCATGCAGATCGTAAATCTGTATTTGCAGTGTCTAATGAAATTAATGAATTAGCGACAAAAGCCCGTGAAGGTAAGCTAGCACCACATGAAATGAAAGGTGCTTCCATGTCCATTACGAATATTGGCTCTGCAGGAGGACAATGGTTTACACCAGTTATTAACCATCCTGAAGTAGCAATTCTAGGTATTGGTCGAATTTCAGAAAAACCTGTAATAAAAAATGGTGAAATTGTAGCCGCACCTGTGTTAGCATTATCATTGAGCTTTGATCATCGTATGATCGATGGAGCCACTGCGCAAAATGCTTTAAATCATTTAAAGCGTTTGTTAAGTGAGCCAGAATTATTATTAATGGAGGCGTAACAAAAATGGTAGTAGGAGATTTCCCAATCGAAACAGATACTCTTGTCATTGGTTCAGGTCCTGGAGGATATGTTGCAGCAATTCGTGCAGCTCAAACTGGCCAAAAAGTAACAATCGTTGAAAAAAATGTACTTGGTGGAGTGTGCTTAAACGTAGGTTGTATCCCATCAAAAGCATTAATTTCAGTAGGTCACCGTTTTGAGCAAGCTAAACATTCAGATGACATGGGAATCATCGCTTCTGATGTGAAATTAGACTTCTCAAAAGCACAAGCATTTAAAGACAGCGTTGTTAAGAAATTAACTGGCGGTGTTGAAGGCTTACTTAAAGGTAACAAAGTTGAAATTGTACAAGGTGAAGCTTATTTCGTTGACGCTCATTCAGTGCGTATCATCAATGGTGAATCTGCTCAAACTTACACATTTAACAATGTCATTATTGCAACAGGTTCTCGTCCAGTTGAAATTCCAACATTCAAATTCACTGATCGTGTATTAAATTCTACTGGTGCACTTTCTCTACAAGAAGTACCTGGTAAATTAGTTGTTATCGGTGGCGGTTATATTGGTACTGAGCTTGGATCAGCTTATGCGAACCTTGGCTCTCAAGTAACAATTATTGAAGGCGGAAAAGATATTTTAGCTGGCTTCGAAAAACAAATGACGCAAATCGTGAAAAAAGGCCTTAAAAAGAAAGGCGTTGAAATTGAAGTTAACGCATCTGCAAAAGGCGTAGAAGAAACTGAAAACGGCGTAGTAGTAACTTATGAAGTAGGCGGAGAAGAGAAAAAAGTTGAAGCTGATTACGTATTAGTTACTGTAGGACGTCGTCCAAATACAGATGAAATGGGCCTTGCTGAAATCGGAGTTGAATTCGGTGAACGTGGTCTAATCAATGTTGACAAACAATGTCGTACAAATATTCCAAACATCTATGCAATCGGTGATATCGTAGCAGGTCCACAACTTGCACATAAAGCATCTTACGAAGGTAAAGTTGCTGCTGAAGCAATTGCGGGTGAAAAATCAGTAGTTGATTATCTTGCTGTGCCAGCTGTATGTTTCACAGATCCAGAAATGGCGACAGTTGGTTACAACGAAGAACAAGCAAAAGCTGAAGGCATTGAATACACTGCAGCGAAATTCCCATTCGCAGCAAATGGTCGTGCTCTTGCATTAAACCAATCAGAAGGTTTCGTGAAACTTGTTGCTCGTAAAGAAGACGGCTTATTAATTGGTGCTCAAATCGTAGGTGCTGGTGCATCTGATATGATCGCTGAAATGGGCTTAGCAATTGAAGGCGGCATGACTGCTGAGGATATCGCATTAACAATTCACGCTCACCCAACATTAGGTGAAATTACAATGGAAACTGCTGAAGTATTACTTGGCAACCCAATCCACATTGTAGCGAAAAAATAATTTGAATAAAGGAGTGTAGATAAAGCGAGACATTCGCTTATCTACACTCTTTTTTTAGCCAATGTTTTATATGAACAATTAATTTTTCTATTAGCTTTTTCCCGTAACAGGCTTGAATGATAATGATAAGTAATAAGTAGCTCCTCATGGAAAATATTCAATTATTATAGCTTTTAAATCGTATTTCTACCTTTTACAAGCTCCTTTGATTATTCTGAATAATCGATAAATGCTATAATGATAGCATTGTAGAAAGTAAGGGAGGATTTAATAATGGAGCTTAATTTAACGGGGAAAGTAGCAATTATAACAGGATCGAGTAAAGGAATTGGCTATTATACAGCCATGCAGCTTGTTAAAGAGGGTGCACAGGTTGTACTTTGCGCTCGTGGTGAAAAACAACTGCAAGTGGCTGCAGGATGCATAAAAAATGAAACAGGCGTAGATGTATTAATTGTTCCAACTGACATTACAAAAGAAAAAGATTGTAAGTATCTCATTGAGCGTACTGTAGAGCATTTTGGACGTGTGGATATTCTTATTAATAATGCTGGTACAGCTTCAGCGAATTCCTTTGAAACGGTGAGTAGTGAGCTGTGGCAGGCAGATTTAGATTTAAAGGTATTTGGAGCTATTCATTGTTCAAAATATGCTGCTCCATATATGCGAAAGGCTGGGGGCGGTGCAATCGTTAATGTGACTGCCGTGATGGCTAAAACTCCACCTGCAAGTTCACTTCCAACTACTGTAAGCCGTGCTGCAGGGCTTGCCTTGACAAAAGCGATGAGCAAGGATTTAGGGAAGGATAATATTCGAGTAAATTCTGTATGTATAGGACTTATTCGTAGTGATCAAATCGAAAAGAAATGGAAAAAGGAAGAACCAAATTTATCGTGGGAAGAATATTCTCGTAAAGTGGGGCAAGCAATTCCGCTGGGTCGTGTAGGTGATACGCAAGAAGCAGCAAACGTTATCACTTTTTTAGTATCTGATGCGGCGAGCTATGTTACAGGTACAGCTGTTAATATTGATGGTGGCTCTGGTCACGCATTATAGAATAGTAAAAATCCACTATACTAATAGAAGTATAGTGGATTTTTAAGAATATTTATCCTTCTTCATTAATAAGTACATTTTTACCACGTATTTTCATAATCAGTGGTATAAGTAACCAAGAAATGGCAACCACTAAAAATAGTAATGATAAAGGCTTTGTTATAAAAATAGAAAAGTCTCCATTCGAAATGGTTAATGCACGGCGCATATTATTTTCAATCATCGGCCCTAGTACTAATGCAAGTACTAATGGAGCTACTGGGTAATCATTTTTAGCAAATAGATAACCAAGTACACCACAAGCTACTAATAAAAATAAATCAAACGTGGCGAATTGTACGGCATAAACTCCAAAAATTGAAATTGCAATAATAATAGGCAATAAATATTTTTTAGGTGTTTCGATGATTTTGGCAAAAATGCGGACCAAAGGCATATTTAATGCTAATAACATTAAATTTCCAATAAACATACTGGCAATTAATCCCCAAGCAACTTGAGGATGTTCATCAAATAATAATGGACCTGGCTGAATATTATACATAATAAGTGCACCCATTAAAATAGCAGTAGTACCTGAGCCGGGAATTCCTAAAGTTAGTAATGGGATCATTGCACCGCCTGATGCAGCATTGTTCGCTGATTCAGGTCCAGCTACACCCGCAATATGACCTTTTCCAAATTGCTCGGGTGTTTTACTGAATTTTTTCTCGGTAATATAAGAAAAGAATGAGGCAAGTGTTGCGCCTGCGCCGGGTAATACGCCGATGAAAAAGCCTAATAAGGAGCCGCGAGCAATAGGAACAGCACTATCCTTTAAATCTTGCTTTGTTGGTAATACACGATTAATTTTGGCTAATTGACCATCCTCTTCTTCTTTTTCAAGAATGGTTTTAAATACTTCGCCTAATGCAAATAAACCAACAGCGATGGTTAAAAATTCAATGCCAGAGAACAGCATTGGCTGACCAAATGTAAAACGTTCTATACCTGATACGGCATCAATACCAACTGTTCCGAGCATAAGCCCTAAAACAGTCATAATTAAAGCTTTGGTAATAGAACGTCCTGCTAGGCCACTTACTGCTGCAAGTCCTAATAACATCAAAGAAAAGTATTCTGCGGGTCCAAATTTAAGTGCTAATTTTGACAATGGATTAGCTAATAATATCAGACCTAGTAGTGCTACAACGCCTGCACAAAATGAGCCAATGGCCGCGATAGAAAGAGCACTTCCAGCACGACCTTGTTTAGCCATTTGATAGCCATCCAATGTTGTCACAACTGATGAGGATTCACCAGGCGTGTTTAATAGAATGGAAGTTGTTGATCCACCATACATGGCCCCATAGTATACCCCTGCAAGTAAAATAATTGAGCTGGTAGCGGCAGCCTCAGTAGGTAGTCCAGCTGTAATGGTTGCTGTAACGGGGATTAATAATGCAACTCCACTCATTGGACCTATACCTGGAAGTACACCAACTGCTGTACCAATTATGACACCAACAAGAGCGAATAAAAGGTTTTGCCATTGAAGGGCAACTGCAAATCCATCAGCTAAAAATTGCAATGTCGACATATGTTCACTCCTGTACTAAAAAATTGGGAAACTAGGCAATGACCCTCCTAGTAAACTTGTAAATAAATAATAGACGCCCAGTGAAAATCCAGCTGCAATAATAATTGAATAAATAAGTTTAGTACGTTCCATTGTTTGGAAACTAATACACAAAAATAAAAATGTTGTTATCATATAGCCAATTTTTTCAAGGAAAAATACATACGCAAGAGCGCTACCTAAAATAATTAAGAACTTTTTGAGCTCTGTTGAAGATATTTTAGAAGAAGTAGTTGGTCCTCCTGTGACTCGCTCTCTCACAGCTTTTTTCCATGATTCATAAAATAATTGAAGACTTAATAAACCTAAAATAATACCTAAACCTAATGGAAAAATTTTGGGACCAACTGTAGACCCATAAGCACTATCAGAAATCTGTGTTGCTTGAAAAATAAACAAAATACTAAGTGCTAAGAGGGTAATGCTAAATGTTTTATCAAATGTATAGCTCAACCGTTTTACACCTCCATTGAAAATAGATAAAGTTACACAAGTAGTTCTATATTTAATGGAAATACTTGTGCCTTTTTTAAAAAAATGATTCGTTATTTTTGCATACCAAGAGCTGTTAGTAGTTCAATGATTATTTTATTTTGACTGTCTAGATAAGCTGTAAATTCTTCCGCATTACGGTATTCTGCTTGCCAGCCATTACGGGTCACCTCAGCTTGCCATTCTTTTGATTCAGACATTGCCTGTAATTTTTCAGACCAATAGGCAATCGCATCTTCACTCATATTTTTTGGACCAAAGATACCACGCCAAATTGTAAACTCCTCATCAATACCGGCTTCTTTAAAAGTAGGAACCTCTGCTAGCTCACCTTCTAAGCGTTCAGAGGAACTGACAGCTAATACACGAACATCTCCGGATTTAACATAAGTAGCAATTGTGGAGGCATCTGTTGCAATTACATCCGCATTGCCACCTAATAATGCTGTAACCGCCTCACCGCCACCATCATAAGAAACATATTTAATTGTTTTTAAGTCAATCCCCGCTTTATAAGCCGGGATAATTCCTACTAGATGATCCATCGAACCTGGTGCAGACCCACCTGCTAATGTGACATCTTTTGGTGAAGTTTTCATGGCATTTAAAACATCTGCAAGCGTTTGGAAAGGAGAATCCTTTCTAACAACGATTGCGCCATAGTCCCGTGTTAATTGTGCTAAAGGTGTAGTATCCTTATAGCCAAATTTACTATTTCCTTCAGCCTTTTCATGATTTATAAGGATCGGTGGTGATTTAACCATTAACATATAATCATTATTGGCTTCCTTTGTGGCAAATGTTGCCATGAAGGCAGCACCACCACCACCTGGCTTATTCTCAACTTGAATCGCCTTATCAATCAACCCAGTATCACTCATTGATTTTGCTACTGCACGAGCTGTTAAATCCCAGCCACCACCAGCACCTGATGGAGCAACAATGGTAATATTACTTTTTGGATAATCACTGGCATTCGTTCCCTCTGTTTTTTCTCCATTTGATGCTGAACAGCCAACCAAACTAGTAAATAGTAAGCCAGCTACCATTATTTTAGAAATGTTCCTCCACATAAAAATCCCCCTTAAAAATAAAATGGTAGCGCTATCAATTTAGCGCTACCCATACTATAACTTACTTCTCAATTTTGGAAATATTGTGATAATAATGTGGATTAACATCATTTTGTTCATAAAGTTTATGTGGAAATAAAGTATCGTCGTTCAGGACGCCCAACTGTACCATAAGTCAGTTCGGTATAGACCTGCTTTTGTGTAACTAAAAATTCTAAATAACGACGAGCGGTGGAACGGCTGACACCTATATTCTTTCCCAACAGCTCAGCTGTACTACCATTCTCCATTATACTTAAATGGTTGATAACATGATTCATTGTTGTTGGATCTATCCCTTTTGGTAATAATAACGGTGTTTCTTGAGGGGGGGATGAACCTGCTTTTGGCCAAAGGTATTGAATTTTTTCATGTGTAAATTTCTCATTATTTTTCAGCAATAGATGCTTGTAACGGAATTTTTCTATACTCTCTTTTAGCTGTTCGAATGTAAATGGCTTTAAAATGTAATCAGTAACATTTTTCCGATAAGCTTTCTGTACTATATGTGCCTCTGTAGCTGCGGTAATCAAAATAATACTACTTGTTGGGCTCACTTCTTGGATTTTATCAATTAAATCTACTCCCAGTATATCTGGCAAAAAGACATCGAGTAATATAAGGTGTGGTGAAAATGATTGAAGCCAATCTAAAGCTTCTTCTCCCGTACTTGCCCTTGCAATTACTGTAAAGCCTTCAATTTTTTCTAAAAAACGACAATGTACATCTGCTACACGTACATCATCTTCAATTACTAGCACTTCAATATTGTTCATGGATCATAGTCCCCCTTTTGCTAATAGATACGATAAATAGGGCACCTCCTAAATCTCCTTCTTCAAGAGCAAGAGTACCGTTTAAATCATGGATACTGGAAATGACTTTCCTTAATCCATAGCCTCGATGCTTACTATCTTTCGTAGAAATATTTTCTGAAAATAGCACGTCTAGTTTTTCTTGTGCAAAACCTTGTCCCGAGTCCTCGACCTCAAAGATGATTTCCTCTCCATTATCAAATATAAAAAGCCTAATAATTGGCTGTCGCTCTTTGTTTTTTTCAACTTCTTCAAAAGCATTGGTTAATAAATTTCCCATAATAGAAATAATTAAGCTTTTTTCGATGCTTTCAGGGAATGTTTCTAAATAACTATCCTCATCAAAAATCAACTTGATTTTTAATTCACGGGCACGATTAAAAAATCCGATAATTAAACCATTTAAAAAAGGGTCCTTTACACGCTTTGTTATAAATTGGGTTAGAGAAGAATGTCCTTGTACCTCTTTATGAATAATAGATAGTGCTTCATCAGATGCATTTAATTGAATAAGGCCTGATATTGTGTAAAGGACATTATTAAACTCATGTGTTTGAGCACGTAAAGCTTCCGTATATTGCTTTACTTGTGATAATTCGATAGCCATTTGTTCTATTTCTGATTGTAATCGGAAACTTGCAACTGCGCCGACAACTTTACCATTCACCTTCATAGGTACACGGTTAACAATAATTTCATGACCATTAACAATCATCAATTTATCAAGTTGTTTTTCACCCTTCATTAATACGTTAAGCAGATGTGTGTTTGGTATATGCTGTTCGATATTATCGCCCATGATAGAAGCTGAATCCGTTAAATGTAAGATTTTCGCGGCAGCATTGTTTAGGGTCGTAATTTCACCTTTCTGATTTACCGTAATAATAGCTTCACGAACTGATTCAATTAAAGTATTTTTTTCTGTTAATAGACTGGCAATTTCATTTGGCTCCAGATTAAAAATTTGCTTTTTAATGTTTCGGGATAAAAAAATAGAGCCGATAATACCAATGCCTAGGGCAATAACCATCGTATAAAAAATATTATCAAGGTATAAAAAATATAAGCGATCTAATTCACTTGTTAAGTAACCAATTGAAACAACACCAATAATCGATCCATTTGAGTCTAAGATAGGTGCTTTCCCACGAATGGATTGTCCCATTGAACCATTTGCAATGGAAATATAAGACTCACCGTTGATTAATGCTCGGTCATTATCATCTCCGACCATCGATTTACCAATACGGTCTGCGATAGGATGGGTGTAGCGTATACCATTTTTATCTCCTATTACAACATAAGTAGCTTTTGCAGCAAGCATAATCTCTTTGCTAATTTTTTGCAGACTTTCGGAAGGGTTATTTGTATGAAACGCTTCAATTACATCACCCCTGCTAGCCGTTGTTTCCGCCAAATATAGTGCCCGGTTTCCAATTTGTGTTTGCAATGCATCAGATATGGTCATATAAAAGAGGATGCCTGCTAAAATAACAATAATAAAAATTAAAAAACTGCTGTAATAGGCAAAGCGGGCTTGGAGTGTTAATGTTTTAAAGAAAATAGTGAATCCCACCTTTGTGTTTATTCTAGAAATTTTAGTCATTGATAATACTAGTAATCTTTTGTAATTTTCGATTATATAAAAAAATTTCGAAATTTGCTAGATGATCATTAAAAAAGTGATTTGAAGTGGATAGGCACAATATAAAAAAAGTTGATAAGTCATAATGATAAAAAGTAAAATCATGAAGTCTTGTAGAATAGGACTTTTAATACTGTTTCATAGAATTGCTTGGATATTTCGGTATTTGATTATTATTTTTCTAAAATTACAATAGACAGAAAATTCCTACAGATGTAGAATGAACGATATAGGGGGTGAAAAGTGGCGAAATGTTGAACGAAAATTTTGCTACGTTGTTGTTACGAGCTGTTCGGATTATTGTGCAAATCGGTATACTTACTATTTTCTATTACATGGGGGTTGGCATTGTTTCTTATCTGCACATACCTCTTCCAGGAAGCGTCATTGGCTTACTTTTATTAGCACTTTCACTCAATTTTAAAATTATTAAGGTCGAATATATACAAGATGGAGCAGGTTTTTTAATTGGTATCTTAACGTTGTTTTTCATTCCAGCAACTGTAGGTGTTATTGATTATCCAGAGCTCATTACACTCACTGGTCTGCTCATCATTTTAGCAGTTATTGCTAGTACATTAATCTCTATTTATGTAACAGGATTGCTGACACAACTCATTGAAAAAAGAGAACTGGCCAAAAAAGAAAGCTCAAAGCCTAGTGTGGAAGAAGGAAAGGGGGAATTAACTGTTGATTGAAGTAACGGTTGTCCTTAGCACCATCATCATGTTTATTTTATTTACAAAGCTCTATCAACGATTTCCCCATCCTATCATGATTCCCTTGGTCACGACTACGATTGTCAGTGCAATGATTTTACTTGTATTTGATATTCCTTATTCAACTTATATGCAAGGTGGGGAATGGCTTCAGAAAATGCTTGGGCCTGCTGTTGTGGCACTTGCATATCCTCTCTATAATCAACGAGCTATTATTATGAAATATAAGTATTCTATTTTATCAGGACTTCTCATCGGCATGATAACAGGCTTAGTGACAATTTTTGTGTTACTAAAATGGATCGGTGTAGAACCTAGCTGGATGCTGACAGCCTTACCTAAATCGTTAACAACGCCTGTTGGAATGCAGGTGAGCGAAACGATTGGGGGCATTCCTCCTTTAACGGCTGTTTTCGTCATGATTGCAGGGTTTGTAGGGGCCATTATCGGACCGTTAGTCATTAAGTATGGCAAAATTGACTCTGCCGTGAGTAGGGGAGTGGCAGTAGGAAGTGCCTCACATGGGGTAGGTCTTGTGAAATTAAGAGAATATGGGGAACAGGAATTATCAGTTGGTTCCTTATCAATGGGTTTAACGGCTGTTATCGGAGCCTTCTTCTGCCCTTTATTTGTGTATTTATTTTTATAATAGAATGGTGCTTTATAGAAAAAGGAGCTGTCTCAAAAAAGATAGGAAACAACCCTTTTGTTTTAAATAAATGGTTATTTCTAAAAAGCAATTATTCATTGTGAAAATGAAATGAAAAAAACTTCAGATAATATTCTATTATAGCTATTTTGTAATGAAGAGAATGTTTTCTGGTTGTGTTCAACAAGAAAATATACTCACATCTGTATTTATAAATATAAAAGCTAGCCCTTCATATTGAAGAGCTAGCTTATATTTTTTAGAAAATTGGCTTACGTTCTTTGATAACACGAATTGTTTTTAATGTTGTATCCTCTGGTCCTTGAACGGGTAAACCTGCTTCAATATTCATTTGAATATAATGAATATTTTCTTGAGTAATTATTTCCCCGGGAATAAAAATAGGAATCCCAGGAGGATATACCATAATAAATTCTGCACAAATACAGTTATCTGCTTCTGCAAGAGGAACGACTTCTGTATCTGCATAAAAAGCATCACGCGGAGACATGGCGAGAGCTGGAATTTCTGGCACATTTACCAAAGCCTCTGTTATAGCCGCTTCAGAATCAAATGCTTTTGACATACGAGTTAACGCATTTATTAAAAGATTAATTTCCTTTTTTGTATCTCCTAAAGTCACTAAACATAAGATATTATAAAGGTCAGACAATTCGACTTCAATATTGGCATTATAACGCAACCATTCCTCAGCTCGATGACCAGAAATACCTAAATCTTTCACACTAATCAGAAGTTTTAATGGATCCATATCATAAGTTGCAGAAGAATGTAACTTTTCCTTACCTGCACACTTTAAATGTGGTATTTGATTGATGCGTTTACGAGCATCCTTTGCTAAACGTAATGCATCGTCAATTAAATCGTATCCATGAATGGCTAACTGACGTCGAGCTGTGTCAAGTGAAGCAAGTAATGGATAGGATGTCGATGTAGTTGTTAACATAGAAAATACAGCTTGTACACGTTTTGCAGAAACAAGACCCTCACGTACATTTAAAATAGACGTTTGTGTCATGGAGCCACCAAGCTTATGAACGCTTGTTGCTGCCATGTCAGCACCTGCTTCCATAGCTGAATATGGAAGGTCATCATGAAATTTTATGTGTACACCATGCGCTTCATCTACTACTACCGGAATATTACGGTCATGAGCAATCTCCACAATACGCTTTAAATCAGCTGTAAAGCCAAAATATGTTGGATTAATAACAAGTACTGCCTTTGTATCTGGGTAAGCATTTAATGCTTTTTCAACAGCTTCAGGGGATATGCCATGAGAAATCCCATATTCGCTGTCAACTTCAGGATGAATAAAAATTGGAATGGCACCAGCGAATACAATCGCCGACATAATAGATTTATGAACATTCCGTGGCACTAGAATTTTATCACCTGGACCGACGACGGTCAGAATCATCGTCATGATGGCGCCACTAGTACCTTGAACGGAAAAGAATGTATGATCAGCACCAAAGGCTTCAGCTGCTAAGTTTTGCGCTTCTTTTATAGCACCCTTTGGTGAATGTAAATCGTCTAGTGGAGCAATATTAATTAAATCAATTGATAAAACGTTGTCGCCGACGAATTCTCGGAAAGCAGGATCCATTCCTTGCCCTTTCTTATGGCCTGGAATATGGAACTGAATGGGATGTCTGTTCCGATGTTTTAATAATACGTCGAACAATGGAGTCTCTAATTGTGACAACGCAGGTACCACCTCACTTTATAATATCTAAGAAAACAAATGAATTATAGCACCTAACGACACGAAAAAATAGGCTTTTCCTAAAAAATAAAAGGATTTTTTTCAGGATACCGAGAAAATAGTATTGAACGAAAGGGGAGGTACTATGAATTGGAATACACGTGTGACGGATCTTTTACAGGTTAAATATCCAATTATTCAAGGGGGATTAGCCTATTTAGCATATGCTGATTTAGCCGCAGCTGTGTCGAATGCTGGTGGTTTAGGGCAAATAACGGCTATGAGTTTACGAGATCCTGAATTATTACGAGCAGAGATCCATAAGGTACGAACATTAACAGATAAACCATTTGGCGTAAATTTTGCGATTGGCATGCATGGTAAAGGCTATGAGGATATGGTGCGCGTTGCAATCGAAGAAGAAGTTCCAGTTGTTACAATGACAGGGGGAAATCCAGCGCCTATATTTAATTTACTGGCAGGCACAGCTATAAAAAAATTAGTCCTTGTAGCTGCTCGTAGACAAGCTCAAAAGGCTGAACAGCTTGGAGCAGATGCTGTAATGGTTGTGGGTCAAGAGGGTGGCGGTCATCTGGGGCGTGATGATGTCGGTACAATGGTTCTTGTTCCCCAGGTGGTTGATAGTGTTAGTATTCCTGTCATTGCTTCAGGTGGAATTGGTGATGGGCGCGGCTGGATGGCTGCTCAAGCATTGGGAGCTGAAGGCATTGAAATGGGCACTCGTTTTATAGCAACACGAGAGTGTGTTGATGCTTCTGAGGCTTATAAAGAGGCACTAGTTGCAAGTACTGAAGCAGATACAACCATTATTAAGCGCTCTATTGGTGCGCCGGCTCGTGCATTACGCAATGACTTTACTACAAAGATTTTAGAAATTGAGGAAAAAACACCAACATATGAGGCATTGAAAGAATATATAAGTGGTTCAGCAAATAAACGCTTTATTTACGATGGTGATAAGGAACAGGGCTTTGGCTGGGCTGGACAAGTGACTGGAATGATTCACGATATCCCAACCGTTGATGACCTTATTAAGAGAATGGTTGCAGAAGCTGAAAGTATACGGTTAAAATGGGGGCAATAACGTAAAGGTGGTTTTGTCGAATGGAATACTCTTATCCGTTTTCAACTGATTGGTCCACAGAGGAGATTGTGGATGTTGTTCAATTCTTTGAGGGAATTGAGAAAGCTTATGAAAAAGGCATCAAGCGTGAAGTTATGCTAGCTAAATATCGACGCTTTAAAGAGATTGTTCCTTCCCAAGCAGAGGAAAAATCAATTTTTCGCGAATTTGAAGAGGCGAGTGGCTACATTAGCTATCCAGTTGTAAAACAAACAAAGGAAGCCGAAGATGGGATGATTATAAAAGTTACCCCAAGAAATGGCCATTAAAAAAGTGGATGTGAGGTCAACTCACATCCACTCTTTATTTTTTTGTGTTAAAAAACGACATATTGCATAAACTACATCAATAAAAAACTTTATAAGGTTAGCTTATTTTCCAACAATAATGTTGTAAAGAGGAAGTAAGCTGTTAAATGTGTCTTCTGTTAATTGATGTAATTCGCTTGCTGTTAGTTTGGTTGCTTGTTCTTTTGGAATATGACGGCCAATTAAAAACTCACCCTTTTTGACATCTCGTAGGCGAATAAGCATTTCTTCAAGCTTGTCTTCTTTTGCCACTTCGAGAGAAACGGCCTCAGGGGACATATGATCTCCTGACATGATAAAATCATCTGGAAGCTGCTCAATTAAAGATTTATGAGCTAGTAAACGCTCAGCCATAACATTTTTTTGAGGCGCTTCATAAATAATAGCTAAGACGATGAATAAATGTGTGTGCCATAGACCAATCTGAAAGTGAGGCAATGATTTATAACCTCTTTTATAAGGGGCGAAGGCAACCCAACTATCTTTTGGAGGGTTAACAGTTCTTCGAGCATGTTTAGCCACATGCGGGAAGAATTCTTCACCTAATTGGCTAGAGAAAAATGCAGAAAAATCTTCACCTAGCTGATTGAATTTTGGACGTACATGTAAATTTAATGCATCCATTCTCTGTTCTAAACCGTCTATTGTAAAAACCTTAAAGTCTTTGTTTGTCCACTTTATTTTTGGCAATTTTATTTTACTCCTTTCGTTTTATAAGGTTTATTTTACGCTGAATTTGGGAAAAAATCTTATAACAAGAACTTTATCAAATGAGTAAAGTTTTTGTAAAAAAATTAAAAAAAGGAAGTGTTTTTTATGAAACCATTCGTAAAAATTATACGTAAAGTTGACATTGAAAAGCAATATGAGCACATTTTACAATTAGAATTAGATTATGAATTAGCTTCACTTTTTGCAGCAATGAATGAAAAAAATGACATGGAAATTGAAAAAAGTAAAAAACGTCTGGCAGAAATTCAGATGGAACTTGAAAGTTTGCACGCCTATGCGTAATCAAAATCTAATACCCATTTAAAAAATCACTTGCTGAATATTCCGACAGCAGGTGATTTTTATTGTGACAAAGGGTAAAATAGAAATTATATCATAAGGTAGTACTAGGTTTTATATAGCAAAAGTTGTGAAGTAGTGGGAAAAGGTATCATAAACATACGAGAGCGATTAATATAGAAGGCCTTTTCTTATATTCGAAGGGTGGGTTATGAGTGGATTTACAACAAATTGATAAATTTGCAAAAGATATTATTTTTGAAGCTGGGCGACGTATTCGAGAGGCTTTTTCGTATAATCTAGTAATTGAGACAAAATCAGGTGCAAATGACCTCGTTACCAATATTGATCGAGAGACGGAGTTATTCTTTATTGAGCAAATTAAAGCCTTTGATCCAACCCACAAAATTCTAGGGGAAGAAGGAATGGGCGAACAGGTTAAATCACTAGATGGTGTAGTTTGGATTATTGATCCAATTGATGGAACGATGAATTTTGTTAAACAGCATCGCCATTTTATGATTTCAATCGGTATTTTTGTCAATGGCGTAGGAAAGTTAGGTTACATATTTGATGTCATGCGGGAGGATTTATTTAGTGCCATCGAGGGGCAAGGCGCATGGTATAATGATTCACCATTGCGTAAACTACAGTCTGTTACAATGGAGGAGTCTGTCATTGGCATAAATGCACATTGGGTCGCACCTAATCGACATATTCATCATGAAAAGGTGATAGATATGGTTCGTAAAGTTCGCGGTACACGGTCCTATGGCTCCGCAGCAATGGAAATTGCATTTGTTGTAAGTGGCAAATTAGATGCCTATGTCTCTATGCGTTTAGCACCATGGGATATTGCAGGAGGGACCATCATTGCTCAGGAAGTTGGAGCAGTTGCTACAAATCTACATGGTGAAGGCTTTGATTTCCTTCATCAGGATACATTTATTATTGCTAATCCCGCTATTCATAAAGAATTATTAGAAAAATATATAGTGCCATATGAATAAAAAGGAGCCGTCTATTTATTAGACAGCTCCTTTTTATGTTCTTTAAAGTAATCCTTGCGCACGTAGTTTACGCTTCATTTTAAAGGCTGTCATGAAAATGACACAAGTAGCCACAATACCAGCTATTACACCAAATACATTACTAGCTGCAACAGAGTAGCCGATAGAACACATTGCTAATACAGCTGCCAATGCATAGATGGCCATTACGATTTTTGCACGATTCATAGCCTAGCCTCCTATATAAAAAATTTGTCGATCAAATATATTTTTTAGAATGATGGAAATTCTAATAAGGACATTTCTATCCTTCTTGTGCTATAATATCACAGTTAAACATTCGAAAAAAGAATATGGAGTGGAATAATGACAAACTTACGTCAAGATCTTCGCAATATCGCAATTATCGCCCACGTTGACCATGGTAAAACTACTTTAGTCGACCAATTATTAAAACAATCAGGTACATTCCGTTCAAACGAACATGTTGAAGAACGTGCAATGGACTCTAATGATATTGAACGCGAACGTGGTATTACAATTTTAGCAAAAAATACTGCAGTAAACTATAACGGAACTCGTATTAACATCCTTGATACGCCTGGACACGCCGACTTCGGTGGTGAGGTAGAACGTATTTTAAAAATGGTAGATGGCGTTTTACTAGTTGTCGATGCGTATGAGGGTTGTATGCCGCAAACACGCTTTGTACTGAAAAAAGCGTTGGAACAAAAGTTAACACCGATTGTAGTTGTAAACAAAGTTGATAAAGATTCAGCTCGTCCTTTAGAAGTAGTAGATGAAGTATTAGAATTATTCATCGAGCTAGGCGCTGATGATGATCAATTAGATTTCCCTGTTGTGTATGCATCAGGTGTAAACGGTACAGCTTCTCTTGATGCTGATCCAGCAAAACAAGAAGAAAATATGCAATGTCTATTTGAAAAGGTAATTGAAGCAATTCCTGCACCAGTAGACAACTCAGCAGATCCATTACAATTCCAAGTGGCATTACTTGACTACAATGATTATGTTGGTCGTATTGGGATTGGACGCGTATTCCGCGGAACAATTGAAGTAGGGCAACAAGTTGCTTTAATGAAGTTAGATGGGACTGTGAAACAATTCCGTGTAACAAAACTATTTGGTTTCTTTGGTTTAAAACGTGAAGAAATCCAATCAGCAAAAGCTGGTGACTTAATTGCTGTTTCAGGTATGGAAGACATCAACGTTGGGGAAACAGTATGTCCGGTGGAACATCAAGAAGCTTTAACACCATTACGTATAGACGAGCCAACATTACAAATGACTTTCTTAGTGAATAATTCACCGTTTGCAGGTCGTGAAGGGAAATGGGTAACTGCTCGTAAAGTAGAAGAGCGTTTACGTTCACAACTTCAAACGGACGTATCTCTACGTGTAGAAGATACAGATTCACCAGATGCATGGACGGTTTCTGGACGTGGTGAGCTACATTTATCAATTCTTATTGAAAATATGCGCCGTGAAGGCTTTGAACTACAAGTATCAAAACCTCAAGTTATCATTCGTGAAATTGATGGTGTAAAATGTGAACCATTTGAACGTGTACAAATTGATGTTCCAGAAGAAAATGTAGGTTCGGTTATTGAATCGATTGGTACGCGTAAAGGTGAAATGTTGGATATGGTGAACAATGGCAATGGCCAAGTACGTTTAACATTCCTTGTTCCTGCCCGTGGTTTAATTGGATATACAACAGAATTCATGTCTATGACGAAAGGTTTTGGTATCATTAACCATACATTCGATTGTTACCAACCATATATTCCAGGCCGTATTGGTGGCCGTCACCAAGGTGTTCTTGTATCAATGGAAACTGGTAAATCGACAACTTATGGTATGATGCAAGTAGAGGACCGTGGTACACTATTTGTTGAGCCAGGTACTGAAATTTATGAAGGTATGATTGTTGGTGAAAATACACGTGATAATGATATCACTGTAAACATAACAAAAATGAAGCAAAAAACGAATGTTCGTTCTGCGACAAAAGATGCAACAAACGTTATTAAAAAGCCGCGTCTATTAACACTAGAAGAAGCATTAGAGTTCTTAAATGATGATGAGTATTTAGAAATCACTCCAGAATCTATTCGCCTTCGTAAACAAATTCTAGATAAAAATGAACGTGAAAGAATAGCGAAAAAACTAAAAAACGCTGAACAATAATTTTTTGCTTCCACGAAAGGAAGAGGAGTCTTGGATCTGAAGTCCGCTTTATTGGGTGAACTAAATGTTATTCAAGTTGCTGCACAGACAGGTACAGATGAAACAACACGAGTTTATGGGAGAATGGCTGGTATCACTAGATTTTTATATGAAAATTTACCAAGCTATGAAATAGCAGGTTATGTTGTATTTCTTCTTGTATTTGTACTTTCTGCCATTGTCTATAAACTAGGCTTTGCCAAGAAATTAAAGTTATCTCAAAATATTATTATTTATGCGTTCCTATTTTTAGGTTGTATCATGCTTACATTCTTCGCCCTATTCTTACCAATGATTGAAGGTCTGATTGTAGCGGCCTTAATTCTAATTGTCTATAAAACAAGACTATGGCGTGAAAAAAGAGAAGAGCAACAAGCTACCAATCAATAACAATTACGTACTTTATAATAAGAACTTTTTATCTGTTATAAACAGTCTTAGCGGTTTTAATGCTAAGACTGTTTTTTTGTATGTTTCCCCTGTAGTCAAGCTGAAGAATCACCCGCACTCTACACAAATTAAAAAATGATAGGCACCGAAATCTTCTTATGTGAATAAGTTAATGTCGATAGGCTTATTTTCAACACATCAAGGAGGAAAGGGAATGCGTTGGCTTACAAAAGGTTTATTATTAGGTGTCATTGCTTTGTTACTCCTTTCTTTGACGGCATGTAATAAAGCAGAGCTAGAAAAAGTCAAAGTAGGAGAAGTAACTCGTTCGATTTTCTATGCGCCTCAATATGTAGCACTTGAGAAAGGATTCTTCGAGGAGGAGGGTCTTTCTGTTGAGCTACAAACGATTGCAGGTGGCGATAAAACGATGACGGCGTTACTGTCAGATGGAATTGATATAGCTTTAGTTGGGTCGGAGACGTCTATTTATGTCACTTTACAAGGTGCAAATGATCCCATTCAAAATTTTGCACAGTTAACACAAACGGATGGTACCTTTTTAGTGGCAAGAGATAAGATAGATAATTTTTCGTGGGATCAATTGAAGGGCTCAACGTTTTTGGGGCAACGTAAAGGTGGAATGCCACAAATGGCAGGTGAATTCGTGCTGAAAAAACATGGCATCGACCCTGTAAATGATTTAACGCTCATTCAAAATATTGATTTTGCCAACATTGCTACTGCTTTTGCATCAGGTACTGGTGACTATGTTCAATTATTTGAACCTACTGCGAGTGTCTTTGAGAAAGAAGGAAAAGGTTATATTGTAGCTTCGTTTGGAACGGAGTCTGGTAATCTTCCTTACACGTCCTTTATGGCCAAAAGTAGTTATTTAAAGGATGAAGCTTCAACTGTTCAAGCCTTTACAAATGCATTGAAACGAGCACAGGATTTTGTGCAAAATGAGAGTGCTGCTGAAGTAGCAAAAATTATTCAACCGTATTTTGAAAATGTGGATATAGAGATAATTGAAACGGTAATTGATCGATATAAAGCACAAGGCTCTTATGCTACTGCCCCAATCCTTGATGAAGGAGAGTGGGATAACTTGCAAACAATTATGGAGGAAGCAGGTGAACTTCCTCAACGAGTGGAGTATGAAAAACTTGTGAACACTACTTTTGCCAAAAAGGCTGCTGAGTAATATGGAATTTTTACAGCTGGAGAATATTCACCATAGTTATTTTTCAAGTACACAGGCAAAGGAAGTATTACGTGATATCAGTTTAGCCATTCATGAAGGAGAGTTTGTTTCGTTTATTGGGCCGAGTGGCTGCGGTAAAACCACATTATTATCAATTATTGCAGGATTATTCCCTGCCACTGAAGGCAATGTTTATATAGATGGTGAAAAGCTATCAGCAAGTAATCAATCAAGCATTGGCTATATGCTTCAGCAAGACTATTTATTTCCTTGGAAGACCATTGAAGAAAACGTCACAATCGGCTTGAAAATAATGGGAAAAAGTCATAAAACACATAAAGTAACGGCCAATGCGTTATTACAGGAAGTAGGATTACCGCATGTGGGGAACAATTACCCTCGAGAATTATCAGGAGGTATGCGGCAACGTGTGGCCCTTGCTCGTACCTTAGCTGTAAATCCTAAAATTTTATTATTAGATGAACCATTTTCAGCGTTAGATTATCAGTCGAAATTAAAGCTTGAGGATTTAGTGGTGGAAACATTAAAAACTTATAAAAAGACTGCTATTCTTGTGACACATGATATTGGTGAAGCAATCGCAATGAGTGAGCGCGTAGTTCTATTTTCTGCAAACCCAGGGGCAGTTCACAAAGTGTTTGAAATACCTAAAGCCCTTAATGAACTATCACCTTTTGATGTAAGACAGCATCCAGCCTATGCAGATATTTTCCAAACTATTTGGAAGGAGCTGGAGAGCCTTGGATAATACATTATTTAAGCAATATCAGCAATTGTTAAAAAAAGAAAAACGCTATGTTCGAATATATCAGCTTATTATTTTACTGCTATTCTTTGGTGGATGGGAGCTGCTTTCAAGATTAGAATGGATTGATCGGTTAATTTTTAGCTCGCCAACTCATGTATGGCATACATTTATTGAGAAAGTCATTGACGGTTCTTTAACATTGCATGTGAGTGTTACATTAATGGAGACCGTAATTGGCTTTTTAGCGGGGACTTTATTAGGAACATTGATAGCTGTTGTCTTGTGGTGGTCCCCGTTACTATCAAAAGTACTCGATCCCTATCTAGTAATTTTAAACGCGATGCCAAAAGTAGCACTTGGTCCGATTTTGATTGTTGCACTCGGCCCAGGTTATTTTTCTATCATAGCTATGGGTGCATTAATATCCATCATTATAACAACGATTGTTGTATATACGGCATTTAAAGGTGTCGATCCGAATTATAGTAAGGTTTTACAAACCTTTGGAGCGACAAGATGGCAAATCTTTCGTGAGGTCATTTTGCCAGCCTCATTTCCTACAATCATTTCGACCTTGAAAGTGAATGTTGGCTTATCATGGGTAGGGGTTATAGTAGGGGAATTTTTAGTAGCTTCAAAAGGACTTGGTTATTTAATTATCTATGGCTTCCAAGTATTTAATTTTAACCTTGTCCTTATGTCACTTCTGATTATTGCCTTTTTTGCTACCATTATGTATCAAGTTGTAGAATTAGTTGAAAAAACGATTATTAAAAATAATGGATAGTATAAAAAAGAGGTGTCTCAAAATAGAGGCACCTCTTTTTAATCTGTTCTTTAGTTAAAATTCTTTATCCATCTGGGGTGAAGTACGATAAAAACGGAAATTGCCTGTTTCCATTCGTGCTACAGTATTTTCCGAAATGCGATCATGACAAATATCGCACATATAAGTATGAATTGGTCGATTACGCAATTTTTTTGCTAAAGGTAAATTATCATCTAAATTATGAATCGTATCGCAAATAACGCATTTAACGCGCATTGCATTCCCTCCTATTCAGCGCGAATGGCTGATACGTTTTTAATAGGATTGTCAATATTTGAACCGTCTCTTAGTAATACATGGATGGGACCGTCTTCTAAAAGAGGCTTACCGTCTTGGCTATATTTTAAAATAAGTGTATAAGCTTCTTCAATTGTGAAAGGATATTCTTCGCCATCTTTGCAAGTTAAGACGATTTTTGTCGCTTCTGGTTTAATTTCAGCATTCTTCAAGAAATGACTTAATTCGATACCAAATGTACCTGTCTCCATTCCTTTACGGTCAAATTTCCTTTCTGATTTTAATGTAGGTGGGAATGTTGCTCCTTCCATAATTTCACGTGACCAGTGTGCTCCTACTTCACGCATATATTTGACGTCAGCATCTTCCTCAACATTTTGAGTAGTGAAGTAAGTGTTTAAATCTAATTTACGATCATCGAAAATCCACACAGTAGGATCTAATGTTAGTTGGTATGTGACTGCACCTGTGATAGGAATTATTGTTTCCATAATAGAAATCCTCCTCAAATCTTGTATATCCATGACATAGTATAACGCTAATGCCTAGAGATAATAAAGAAATATAATTCGAATTCTCTATTTTCCAATGAAGACACTTGCATTTTTATCGACTAAAAGATAAACTTTATTAAGATAGAATCGAAGAAATATCAGATAATGGGGGCGTCCTCATGGATACGAAATCACAAACTTCTTTTCAAGAGAAGGCTTTGGAGCTATTAGTTGCTGATGCAGATAAGATTGCTCGCCTTATTCGAGTACAAATGGATCATTTAACAATGCCACAATGCCCTTTATATGAGGAAGTATTAGATACACAAATGTTCGGTCTATCACGTGAAATTGACTTTGCTGTGAAGCTTGGATTGATTGAACGTGAAAAAGGCAAAGAAATTCTCGATTCACTCGAGAAGGAACTTTCTGTACTACACGACGCGTATACAGACAAATAAAAAGAAAAACTCAAACGCTTCTTTGCGCTTTGAGTTTTTTTACTAGAACGAGGTTTTCCAATGAGACAATACTTAAAACGCTATGCACAAAATTTTGATTATCCCTTATTTTTTACGGTCCTATTATTAAGTTTATTTGGATTAATAATGATTTACAGTTCAAGTATGATGGTTGCTATTGTTCAAAAAGGTCAAGCACCTGATTATTTTTATCAAAAGCAAGTGACCAATTTAATGGTGGCATTTCTTGGCTTTATCATTACAGCATTTTTCCCATATAAACATTATGCGAATAAGAATATTATGTTATTGCTAACTGTTGTATTGGTTGTGTTATTTACATGGGTAAAAGTAGCAGGGAATGGGGCAGAAGAAGTAGGCTCTCAAAGTTGGATTGCTATCCCAGGTTTAGGGAATTTTCAACCTTCAGAGTATGCGAAACTATTTATAATTTTATATTTTGCAGCTGCTTTTTATCGAAAAGCGCAAAAATATACGTTTGAAAAGCTACAACCGACTGAAATTTTTTACCCAATTTTTCTATGGATTTTAGTGGTTGCTGGGGTAGCCTTTGAAACAGACTTAGGAGCAGTGATTATTCTATGTGGTATTGCTGTTTCAGTTGTAGCTTCAAGTGGCATTCCATTTAGAACATTTTGGAAATTTTTCGGTGTATTAGGTGCGTTTGGTACAGCTATTCTTGGTATTCTATGGATATTTAAGGGAGAGCTACTAACAGGAAATCGAAAAGGACGGATATTGTCTTACTTAAATCCGTTTGAATATGAGGATGGTAGTGGTCACCAAGTGGTGAATAGTTATTATGCCATTGGCGGAGGCGGCTTAGAGGGACGTGGTCTAGGTCAATCCATTCAAAAACTAGGATACTTGCCTGAACCACAAACAGATTTTATTATGGCAATCATAATGGAAGAGTTAGGGATATGGGGCGTTTTGATTGTCTTATGTGGCTTGGGATTTATTGTATATAAAGGTTTTTCTATTGCATTGCGGACAAAAGATCCATTGGCACGCATGATTGCGGCTGGTATTGCGAGCTGGATAGGCTGGCAATCATTTATTAATCTTGGGGGTGTAACCGGGTTAATCCCGTTAACCGGTGTAACGTTACCTTTTATAAGCTATGGCGGTACATCTATAATCATTCTATCTTTAGCGATGGGAATATTGATCAATGTTTCTATGTTTGAAAAGGTAGAGAGGAAAAAAACACAATCATAAAGGGGGATACCTATGGAATCAATCAACAAAATTCTCGTAGCCAATCGAGGAGAAATTGCAATTCGTATTTTCCGTGCTTGTACGGAGCTGAATATCCAAACTGTTGCCATCTATTCAAGAGAAGATAGTGGTGCTTTTCATCGCTTTAAAGCAGATGAAGCTTATTTAGTGGGAGCTGGCAAGAAACCAATCGATGCTTATTTAGATATTGAAGGTATTATTGCCATCGCAAAAGATGCAGATGTTGATGCGATTCATCCAGGGTATGGTTTTTTATCAGAAAACGTGGAATTTGCACGTCGCTGTGAGGAAGAGGGCATTGTCTTTATCGGACCAACTTCTCAGCATTTAGATATGTTTGGAGATAAGGTCAAAGCACGTTCTCAAGCCATTGCGGCTGAGATTCCTGTTATTCCTGGTACAGATGGCCCAGTAGCCGATCTAGCAGAGGTAGAGACGTTTGCTAGCAATTATGGCTATCCAGTTATGATTAAGGCAGCACTTGGCGGTGGTGGTCGAGGGATGCGTCTAGTCCATACGCCAGAGGATCTTGCTTCCTCCTATGAAAGAGCAAAATCTGAGGCAAAGGCTGCTTTTGGTTCCGATGAAGTATATGTAGAAAAAGCAATCATAAAACCAAAACACATTGAAGTACAAATTATTGGCGATAAACATGGCAATATTGTGCATTTATATGAGCGTGATTGCTCAATTCAGCGTCGACATCAAAAAGTGGTAGAAATTGCGCCATCTCATTCGATTTCACAAGAATTAAGAAATCGTATTTGCGATGCTGCTGTGAAATTAATGAAGAATGTCTCGTACATAAATGCAGGGACAGTGGAATTTTTAGTCGCAGGAGACGATTTTTATTTCATCGAGGTAAACCCTCGCATTCAAGTAGAACATACAATTACAGAAATGATTACAGGTGTTGATATCGTCCATGCCCAAATTAAGGTAGCGGCAGGCTATGGACTTCACAGTGAAGAAATTCATATGCCAAAGCAAGAAGATATGCCAATGATTGGCTATGCCATTCAAGCACGTGTGACAACAGAAGACCCTGCAAATGACTTTATGCCAGATACAGGAAAGTTAATGGTTTACCGTTCAAGTGGTGGTTTTGGCGTGCGATTAGATGCTGGGAATGGATTCCAGGGTGCTGTCGTTACACCATACTATGACTCTTTGTTGGTGAAAATTTCTACTTCGGGTATGAACTTTAAAGAAGCTGCTGCGAAAATGGATCGTAATTTAAAAGAATTCCGTATTCGTGGCGTTAAAACGAATATTCCGTTTTTAAATAATGTGGTGACTCATGAAAAGTTTTTATCAGGGGCCTTTGATACTAGCTTTATTGATACAACACCAGAGCTTTTCGAGTTCCCTGTGCGTAAAGACCGTGGAACAAAGCTGTTAAGCTATATTGGGAATGTGACCTTAAATGGCTTCCCTGGTGTAGAGAAGAAGTCAAAACCTATCTTTGTCCAGCCAAACCAACCTAAAATTGATCCTTTAATTGTACCACCAGCAGGTACAAAGCAGATTTTAGATACACAGGGAGCAGATGGCTTAGTGCAGTGGATTTTAGCACAGGAAGACGTACTACTAACAGATACTACATTCCGCGATGCTCACCAATCCCTGCTTGCAACACGTGTTCGTTCACAGGATATGTATCAAATTGCAGATGCAACAGCTCGCATGATGCATCAGTTATTCTCGCTGGAAATGTGGGGCGGTGCAACATTCGATGTAGCATATCGCTTCTTAAAAGAAGATCCATGGGAGCGGCTAGCGAAACTGCGTGAGCAAGTGCCGAATGTGTTATTCCAGATGTTACTGCGTGGAGCTAATGCTGTTGGTTATACAAACTATCCTGACAATCTAATCCGAGAATTTATCGCTGAATCGGCTTCATCAGGAATTGATGTATTCCGTATTTTCGATAGCTTAAATTGGATTAAAGGCATGGAAGTAGCGATAGATGCTGTGCGTCAATCAGGAAAAATTGCTGAAGCAGCCATCTGTTATACGGGGGATATCCTCGATGACAGTCGTGCGAAATATTCAGTGCAATACTATAAGGATATGGCGAAAGAGCTTGAAGCAGCCGGTGCCCATATTTTAGCGATTAAAGATATGGCTGGTTTATTGAAACCGGAAGCGGCGTACCGTTTAATTTCCGAGTTAAAAGAGACGACAAGTCTGCCAATCCACTTGCATACACATGATACTAGTGGCAATGGAATTTACTTATATGCTAAAGCGATAGAAGCAGGTGTTGATATTATTGATACAGCGCTTGGATCTATGGCAGGTCTAACATCTCAACCAAGTGCAAACTCCTTGTACTATGCAATGAAGGGCGGCAAACGTGAGGTACGAGCGGATATCGATGCATTAGAAAAATTATCGTACTACTGGGAAGATGTTCGTAAATACTATAAAGATTTTGAAAGTGGCATGATCAGCCCGCATTCTGAGATTTACGTACATGAGATGCCTGGTGGTCAGTATAGTAACTTACAGCAACAAGCAAAAGCTGTAGGGCTTGGTGATCGATGGGAAGAAGTGAAACGCATGTATTCCCGTGTAAATCTACTATTTGGTGATATTGTTAAAGTTACACCATCCTCCAAGGTAGTGGGTGATATGGCTTTATTTATGGTGCAAAATGATCTAGACGAAAATACAGTCTTAACAAGAGGGAAAACGATTGATTTCCCAGATTCTGTGATTGAATTCTTCCAAGGTTATCTTGGGCAGCCACATGGCGGGTTCCCAGAGGCATTACAACAAGTAGTGTTAAAAGATCGAGAAGCAATTACAGTTCGTCCAGGAGAATTATTAGAGCCTATTCAATTTGATCAATTAGAGGCTGTGCTAGAGGAAAAGTTAAATCGCCCAGTTACGAAAAAAGATGTACTGGCTTATGCACTTTATCCAAAAGTCTTTGAGGAATATGCGAAAACAGCAGAATCCTTTGGCAATATTTCAGTTCTTGACACACCGACATTCTTATATGGCTTAAAGCTTGGTGAAATTATTGAGGTCGAAATTGAAAAAGGTAAAACATTGATTATTAAACTCGTTTCAATCGGGGAACCACAACACAATGGAACACGTGTCCTTTACTTTGAGCTTAATGGTCAATCGCGTGAATTGGTGATTCAAGATATGACTGTTGAGGTTGATGGCAATTTAGCATTAAAAGCCGATCCAAGCAATCCAAACCAAATCGGTGCTACAATGCCAGGTACTGTGTTGAAAGTTGTTGTTTCTAAAGGTAGTCCTGTTAAACGTGGTGATCATCTGTTAATTACAGAAGCCATGAAAATGGAAACAACTGTCCAAGCACCTAAAGACGGCATTGTAAAAGAGGTATATGCAAGTGCAGGAGATGCTATTTCAACAGGGGATCTATTAATTGAAATTGAATAAATAGTCATGAAAAAAAGGTTATTAGATGCTTTTATTAGTATCTACATAACCTTTTTTATTGTGTTTAAGCGATAAATCATATAAAATCTGATTACTTAATCAGAAAAATGTTTGGTTAATCAATCAGGAGAATTCTATGGATAACAATAAAAATACCTTTATTCAGGAAGCAAGAAAGCAGCAAATTATTGAAGCTACGATAGCGACACTTGATGATATAGGCTATGTAAAGGCAAGTTTAGCACAAATCGCTAAACGTGCTTCTATTAGCACAGCATTAATTTCTTATCACTTTGTAGATCGACAAGATTTAATCAACCAAAGTCTGCAAGCACTAATTGAGCAATCCACAACTTTCATTTTGACAAAAACATATACTGCCAGTGACCCTGTCACACAATTAGCAAACTTCATAGAGGCAAGCATTGCTTATCAAGCGACACACCCAAAAGAAAATGCTGCATTATTAGAAATTGTCTTCAACGCTCGGACTGCACATGACATCCCTTACTATAAACTGCCAAATGAAGAGGAAGACCCACTATTGACGGCATTATATAATATTTTGGAAGATGGTAAAAAACAGGGGACTTTTAGTGTTCGCTCTGTCAATGTAATGGCAAAAGTAATTCAAGGAGCGATTGGTGAATATATGCTTATAGGGGGACCGCTTGCGATAGCGGCAGAGGATTACAGTCTCGAAGTAACAAATATTATATGGACAGCAATGAAAGTAGAGGGGCCAAAAAATGCTTAGAGCGCTATTTAACTGGATGTTAGTCATTGGTTTAATTTTATTAGGAGGCCGTCTCGTAACGCTAATTTGTCGATATTTCGACATTCCTTTTACAACATTTTTTAAAGATTATGCACTGGTATCCATGATTATTTTAATTGTTGGAATTATAGGGACTGAAGCTATGAAGAAACAAAAATAGTCATAGAAAAAAGATTCGACACATCTTTGGTGGCGAATCTTTTTTAATGGGCTATTTCTGGGCTATTTCTTTTTCTCATTATAATTACTTCGAGCAACTAGCATGATCATATAGCATAATAAACCGAATAAAAGGGAAATAAATAATGAATGCAGTAAAGCTACCGTTAAATTCAGTTTAGTAAGAACTACTAACATACCTGCAATAACTTGTAAAACTACTATAGTAAAGGCAATTATCCATCCATAGTATATAACACGTTGATGTTTATATTCCTTTACAGCGTGCCAAGTTATGTATGCTATCCAAATGAAAATAATAAGAACAGCTAATCGATGTCCCATTTGCACCCATTCATACATATTATTCGGGGGTGCCAAAGGTGTTTCATTATAGCAAAATGGCCAATCGGGACAAATTAAGCTTGAATCTGTATGTCGAACTAGCGCCCCAGTATAAACGACTAAATAAGAATAAATTGTGACAGCAATTGTATGCCAACGTAACTTTTTACCGATAAATACGTTATCGGCATCAAATTTCCGATCGACTTCAAATACAATCATAGAGAGAAGAAGAACCGCGGCAAAGGAAATCAGAGATATCCCAAAATGAAGTGCTAAGATGAAATCACCTTGCCCCCATAATACTTGAGCTGCTCCAATAAGAGCTTGCGCGATTAAGAAAAACATTGCTAGGAAACCTAATAGTTTTACTTCGCGAATATGTCCGAGCTTACGCCATGTCCAAACGGTTAACACAAGAATTGAGATAGATACAACTCCTGTTACGAGACGATGTGAGAATTCAATAAGGACTTCTGGTGTAATCTCCTTTGGAATAAGAGATCCATTACAATCAGGCCAGTTTCGACCACAGCCTAGGCCACTATCTGTTTTGGTAACGAGAGCCCCACCTAGTAATATAAGGAGCATCCCTACTGTAGCGGCAACAGCAAACCACTTCAAATACCTGTTGTGTTGCATAAAATGAGTCACCTACTTTATCTATCAACATTACAAGAACGTAATGTTTCTGCTACTAGATAATATCGAAAATACGTATAAAAAACAACTTGTAAAGAGAAGGGACTACTAGATGTCGATTCCATTTCACAAATTGTTCATAATTTCGTGCTTTAACCTTCACAATTCATTTTAGAAAATGTTTTACTATAGATATGTTGTTTTTAATTATATTTCTAGACAAAACTAATTTTTACAACTTCATCTAAATTTCACTTAATGTCTAGAAATCAATCGCAAATTTCGCTATAGTTATTGTTAGCGGAATATGCTTACAAAAATGAAAGGAGAGGTATTATGTCAAACGGTCGTACACTGGCGGCTACTAGAAATCCTGGTCCAGAAACAACATCTGTTGTAAAAGATTTCTTAGCACTAATAAAAATTGGAATCGTTAACTCGAATCTTGTCACAACGTTTACAGGGATGTGGCTGGCTTTTCAGTTTACTAGTAGACATTTCTTGCAAGAGCTTGATGTCATATTTTACACCATGCTGGGTGCGGCATTAATCATTGGTGGCTCAGGTGCAATGAATAACTTCATTGATCAGGATATAGATCCCATCATGAAAAGAACTAAGGCAAGACCGACAGTGACAGGCAGATTTAAGCCAAACTTTGTGTTGACCATTGCCCTCTCATTTTTAATTGTAGGTGAAATTTTGTTATTTGCGGCATCGTTTGCAGCCGGCATGTGGGGACTAGTAGGAATATTTGCTTATGTCGTTCTGTATTCAATGTGGTCAAAGAGGAAGCATGTTAGTAACACGGTTGTAGGTAGTATTTCGGGGGCTATTCCTCCTGTTATTGGATTCGCAGCGATTGAGCCTGCCTTAGGTCCAGGAGCACTAGCCTTATTCCTTATCATGTTTGCATGGCAACCGCCACATTTCTATGCGCTTGCAATGAAACGGACTGAGGAATATCGTGCAGCTAAAATACCAATGCTACCTGTTGTAAAGGGATTTAAACGTACAAAGTACTCAATGTTATTCTGGATTCTTTTATTATTACCGTTACCTTTCCTTTTAACAGAGCTTGGAATTGGCTTTTTAACTCTTGCTACTGCATTGAACTTGGGTTGGTTAATACTAGCTCTGAAAGGCTTTACAACAAAAGATGATATGAAATGGGCAAATAAAATGTTTATTTATTCGTTGAATCATATGACCATACTATTTGTAGCCATCATAATATTTGCGGTGTTTAGCTAAAGTTAGGGATTCTTTCTTTTTATAAGAATTCATATAGACAGAACTGATGTCCTAGGTACACATGAAAATACAACAAAGAAAGAGGGGTTTAATTAAGCTATGATGAAAGGGCTTAAAAAATGGCGTCTTTTTTCACTTCTAGCAGTGATGATGGTTTTCCTTTCAGGTTGTGGTGAAGATTATCTTTCTACACTAAAACCATCTGGAGAAGTAGGTAAACAACAATTAAATTTATTACTGTTAACTACTGTAATTATGACGCTAGTAGTAGTAATAGTATCTGTTATCTATTTACTTGCATTCCTAAAATACCGTCGTGCACGCGTAGGTGAAAATGTTATCCCTAAGCAAGTAGAGGGTAGTCATACTTTAGAAGTGATTTGGACAGTTATTCCGATTATTTTATTATTAATTATCGCTGTACCAGTTGTTACAACTACTTATAAATTTGCAGATGTTGCTGCAATGGATGAGGTAGATGAAGAAGGGAACAAAACAGCCCTAACAATCAATGTAACGGCAAAATTATACTGGTGGGAATTCGAATATCCTAACCAAGGTATCGTAACGGCTCAAGAGTTAGTGGTACCAACAGGTGAAAAAGTTTACTTTAATTTAAAAGCTGCCGATGTTAAGCACTCATTCTGGATTCCTGCTGTAGGCGGTAAAATGGATACAAACGTGGAAAACTTAAACAAATTCTACTTAGTATTCGATAAAGAATCAAAAGATCTTAAAGATGGCGTATTTTATGGAAAATGTGCTGAATTATGTGGACCTTCACATGCATTAATGGACTTTAAAGTAAAAACATTAAGCCCAGAAGCATTTGATGCATGGGTTGATGCAATGAAAGCAACTGAAGGACAAACTGCTGACAAAGCTTCAACAGATCTTGGTGAAGCGACTTTTGCTAATAGCTGCTTAGGCTGTCATGCTATCTCTGGTTCAGGAGCAGGCGGTACACCAGGTCCAAACTTAACTACGTTTGGTGACCGTAACCGTGTTGCTGGTTTCTTAGAGCATAATGAAGAAAGTTTAAAAGCTTGGATTAAAAACCCTGAGGAATTTAAACCAGGTAACTTAATGATGAATGCTGATGGCACTGCGCCTATCTACGGTAATTTATCTGATGAAGAAATTGAAGCTCTTGCAACTTACATCATGGGCTTATCAGTAGAAAAATAATTTTCGTTCTATGTAACAAATTTTGAGGGAGGTAAAAGTTGTGAGCTCATACACACAGAAAAAGGGCTTTGGAGCAGCTGTCTGGGATTACATCACTACTGTTGACCATAAAAAGTTAGCAGTGATGTATTTATTAGCCGGTACATTGTTCTTCGCTATCGCTGGTTTTGAAGCATTATTAATGCGTATTCAATTAATGAAACCAAATAATGATTTCGTATCAGCTGGTTTTTTCAATGAATTATTAACAATGCATGGAACAACAATGTTATTCCTAGCTGCTACGCCACTACTATTCGCATTTATGAACATGCTTGTACCATTACAAATTGGTGCGCGTGACGTTGCATTCCCGTTCCTTAACTCATTAGGGTTCTGGTTATTCTTCCTAGGTGCAGTATTCCTTCACCTGTCATTCTTTATGGGTGGCGCTCCTGATGCGGGCTGGACTTCTTATGCATCATTATCTTTATACTCTCCAGGACATGGTATTGATTTCTATGTTCTTGGTTTACAAATTTCAGGGGCAGGTACATTAATTTCAGGTCTTAACTTTATCGTTACGATTATTACAATGCGTGCTCCAGGTATGACATTTATGCGTATGCCATTATTCACTTGGACTGCTCTTGTATCAAGTGCCTTAATCTTATTCGCATTCCCTCCATTAACAATTGGTTTATTAATGATGTTATTTGACCGTATGTTCGGTGGTAACTTCTTTGACCATACAATGGGTGGTAACACAGTAATTTGGGAACACTTATTCTGGATCTTCGGACACCCAGAGGTTTATATCTTAGTATTACCAGCATTCGGTTTATTCTCTGAGATTATTCCAGCGTTCTCTCGTAAACGTCTATTCGGATACTCTTCAATGGTATTCGCTACAATTTTAATTGGTTTCTTAGGGTTCATGGTTTGGGCTCACCATATGTTTACAGTTGGTCTTGGGCCAACAGCAAACGCAATCTTCGCTGTTGCAACAATGGCAATTGCGGTTCCAACAGGTATGAAAGTATTCAACTGGATCCTAACTATTTGGGGTGGATCTATTAAAGTTACAACACCAATGCTTTATGCACTTGGATTTATCCCGTCATTCGTTGCAGGTGGTGTTACAGGGGTCATGCAAGCATCTGCACCTCTTGACTATCAGTTACATGATTCTTACTTTATCGTTGCTCACTTCCACTACGTAATCGTTGGTGGTATCGTTACAGCATTATTCGGTTCAGCGCACTTCTACTGGCCAATTTTCTTCAACCGTATGTTAAACGAAACGCTTGGTAAAATTACTTTCTGGGTATTCTTTATCGGATTCCATTTAACATTCTTCCTTCAACATTTCTTAGGTTTGATGGGTATGCCACGTCGTGTATTCACTTACATGGAAGGTCAAGGTTGGGATCAATTCAACTATATCTCTACAATCGGTGCATTAATGATGGGTGTAGGGGTTATCTTAATGGTAATCAACTGCTTAATGTCTATTAAGGGCAAACCAGCAGGACGCGACCCATGGGGCGATGGACGTACTTTAGAATGGTCAATTCCACAACCAATTCCATTCTATAATTTCCGTCAAACTCCACTTGTTCGTGGTTTAGATCCATGGTGGATTGAAAAACAAGAAGGTAATAAAGAAGTAACATTTGCTGAGCCACTAGGTGATATCCATATGCCAAATAACTCAGCGATTCCATTCGTTATTTCATTAGGTATGTTTATTGCAGCATTTGGTGCACTTTACAATCCAGACGCAGATAAGCCATGGTCTATTTATGTATTAATCATTGGTTTAGCAATTACATTTGGTGCGATGATTGCTCGTTCTGTTAAAGACGATCATGGTTTCCATTTACACAAAGAAGAAATTCTTGAAATTGAAGAACATCTTTACGGCAAAGGAGGAAATAAATAATGGATTTCAATACTAAATTTACTCCTCATACTTGGCCAGATCATCCTGAACAAGCTACGATGGAAGGTAAAAATAAAGTCGTTGGTTTCTGGATTTTCCTTGCCTGTGAAGTTGTACTTTTCGCAAGTTTATTCGCTACTTATTTAGCGCTTAAGAACAAAGGGCCAGCTGGCATGGAGTTCACAACTCAAGGTTTATTTGAATTACCATTAGCATTTGCTATGACGATGTTATTATTAACATCATCACTAACATCTGTTTATGCAATTTACCATATGCGTAACTTTAACTTTAAAGGTATGCAAACTTGGTTAGCGATTACATTAGCTTTAGGTCTTGGATTCTTAGCACTTGAAATCTATGAGTTCAACCACTATGTGCACCTTGGTTTTACATTTAATCAATCTGCATTCGCAACAGCGTTTTATTCGTTAGTTGGTACACACGGTTTCCACGTAACTTTAGGTCTTGTATGGATTGGTACTTTAATGATCCGTAATGCTAAACGTGGATTAAACCTGTACAATGCACCTAAATTCTTCGTTGCTGCTTTATATTGGCACTTTATCGACGTAGTTTGGGTATTTATCTTTACAGTAGTATACTTGATGGGAGTGATCGGATAATGTCTTCACACGATACACCTATAGTTGCTAAGTCACAGGCACAGTATGAGTATGATCGTCATCATAATGCCGTTCATATGCGTAAACAAGTAATCAACTTTGCGATTATGATTTTCTTCACTTTTATCGCATTCGCAGTAGTTGCAGCTGATTTTTCTAAATACTTAATTATGCCATTCGTATTATTATTGGCTGGCGTTCAAGTTGTACTTCAACTTTATTCTTTCATGCACTTAGAAGATAAAAAAACTCACTTTGGTGGTGTTATTGGTTTCTTCATGTGGATGGGAATTTTAATCGCATTTACATTCTTCTTAGCATTTTTAACAATCATTTGGTGGTAATCACCAAAAAAGCACGTTCGTTATTTTGTACGAACGTGCTTTTCTTATGTTTTGAGGTTATTTAGGTATCCAAAGAGGCAAACACTGTTGAAACTTAACATTTGTTCACCTTTCGTTCATTGCAGTATAGCTGTAAGCGTTTTATAATAGGAGTACTGAAGTTTAAAGGAGTGCGTTCCATATGCCACTTAGTATATTTGGTTTCCAAGCATTGTGGAGCCCGTATTTAATAGGGGTTCTTGTTTTTATAACAATCATCTATTTTTTAGTCACAACAAAGTGGCGTAAAGATTTTAAAGTAAGTGAACCTTTGAAAAAAAGTGAAGCTATTTACTTTGTTTTAGCTATGATTACCATCTATATTATCAAAGGATCTCCGATTGATTTAATGGCTCATATTATGTTTACTATGCACATGGTGCAAATGGCTATTCTGTTATTGCTGGTCCCTATTTTCTTAATTAAAGGGATTCCCTGGTGGGTTTGGAAGGTGGCTATTGAGGCACCTGTAGTTAGAACTTTGTTTAAAGTGCTAACATTACCAGTTGTTGCTGTCTTTGTATTTATCGGTCTATTTTCTTTCTATCATTTACCGTCCATATTGGATTACATTAAATTAAATGAAACATTACATGGTACCTATACATTTGTATTATTTCTATCTGCAGTGTTTATGTACTGGCCTTTAATTCAAAATTTGCCAAATAGTAATCAAATGAAGCCTTTGCATAAATTGGCGTATATTATTGCTAATGCTGTTTTAATTACACCTGCTTGTGGATTAATCATCTTTGCGCCAAATGCAATGTATGAGACATATACAAACGGTGATGCATGGTTAAAGGCAATGGAGCTTTGTGTACCAGCCTCTACATTGTCAGGATTATCTTTATCTGGACCAGAGCTATTTACAGACATGAAACCAGTTGCAGATCAGCAATTAGGTGGCGTGTTAATGAAAATCCTACAAGAGCTTATTTTTGGTGTACTAATTGGTACGATCTTCACAAGATGGTATCGATCTGAGCAAAAAGATCCAGATAAAATCACTGCTGACGCTTTAGCTGCCCACCAAAAGAAGTGGGAAAGTCAACAGCAACATTAATTGAAGAATAGAAATTTACTTTGTGTAAGGGGTTTTGACAATGGAATTGCAAATATTGCCTACTATTAGTACATCGTTTATCGTTATTAGTGCGGTACTAGTAGCGATAGGGTGGGGCTTAATTATAAAAAGAAATGTAGAGGGACATAAGAAAGTGATGCTTGCTGCAGGTGTTGCAGCACTTATTTTCTTTATCATCTATGCGTCCCGTACAATCTTTATTGGAAATACAGCTTTTGGCGGTGGAGAAGATTTAAAACCATACTATACGTTCTTCTTGATTTTCCATATTATTTTAGCGACATCTGGAGCTGTGTTTGGTATCGTTAGTATTATTTCAGGTTTGAAAATGAACATTAAATTACACAGACGAATTGGGCCAATTACAAGTATTATTTGGTTCTTTGTTGCCATAACTGGTGTATTAGTTTATTTATTATTGTATATTTTATTTGAGCCTGGTGAAACAACATCAGTAATTAAAGCCATTTTAGGATTTTAAAAAAATCTCCCTCCTTATTTCTGTGCAGGAGGGAGATTTTTTATAGTTGGTTGGAATAGTGAAAGCACTACAACAACCAGTAATGGACCAATTAATATTCCAATAAATCCAAAGATTTTAAAACCAATAAACATGGCAATAAAGGTATTCAAGGAAGAAAGTCCAATTTTATCGCCAATAATTTTTGGCTCAATCATTCGTCGGACTAGAAATTGTCCAATGGTTAGTAAAATTAAGACAGCTGCATATAAATAATCGCCAGCAAAGACCTGATAGATTGCCCATGGGACTAATAAAATAAATGAATCAAGAAAAGGGATAAAGTCTAAAACAACAAGTAAAATTGCTAACAATATAGGGAATGGTGTTTTTAAAAAATAAAATGCAGCGAATGATATAGCAAAGATCCCTATCCCTACAAGTAATTGAGCTTTCAGAAATCCAAATAAGGCTAGCTTAACACGTTGGCCAATAAAGATAATTTTTTGATGGTAATGAAAAGGAACGGGTGATAATAATTTACGATTAATTGTTGGTAATTCTAAAAGCAACATATACAACACAATCCAATAAACAAATATATCAAAAAGACGTGTGGGAATATATGTTAGTAACGTTGACCAAACATTGACGTTCGTTAAGGATAAAGAAAATTTTTCGATGGATGCTAAAGCTTTTGCAATCATAAATTGAATTTGTGAAACTAGCTCTACCGGTAAATGATAGGTGTAATTGCTGAGCTTAGATTGCATTTGAATCCATAGGGCAGACAATTGATTAAGATAATCAGGTATATCAATAATAAAGGAAGAAAATTGTTTCCAGCTTATATAAAGGATTAGTGTACATAATAATAAAGATATACTTAGAAAAAACAAAAAAAAGAAGAAGACAACGATTTTCCGTTTTTTTCTAAACCGTTTGCTCATTCGAACGATGATTGGTTCTAACAATAACGCGGTTAAGTAGGCAAGTAAAATTGGTAATGATATGGAGATGGACCAAAGGATCAGTATACCCATTGCAATAACAATAATGGGATGACGAAAAAAAGGACGATTAAAAAATGATAACATTTTTCTCACCTACATCTTGTAATAGATATAGGTAGTATGAGAAAAAAAATTTTTTTTACTCAAAATAAAAAAGACTGGACCACCAGTCTTTTTACAACCATGAAGCTATTTACGCTTACTTGCCGTCACTTCAATGTACGAAAGATTAGCGTGCGTTAACAGGTTCAAAGTTATTTTTATTTGTAGGCTCGATTGAGAATTGATCTAACTCTAATTTAACCTTTTTTAAGATTTCTTCACATTTTTTTACAAGGTGTGCTGGATAAACCTCGTCATCTCCATATTCAACACCATGCGGATAATAGTATTTACCAAGGACTGGTTTCATTAATGTAAGGATAGCATCGTGTGCACCTACGTCACCAGAAATAGCATATGCGAATACGCGTAGGTAATAACGACCTTCACGAGTATCGAATCGTTTATCGAATGTCATACGCTCGTAATCCCAGCCGCCATCACATTCTAAACCATGTTTTTTCATAATGCTGACAAGTAGCTCTTGATCAGCTGTTAAATTTTCAAGGTTAGTATTTTCAAAATACATGTATAGTCCTCCTTTAGGTTCTCGTACAAAGTATACGCTCATTTTTATAATAGAGCATATTCGACATTGTTGCAATGACAACATTGTGTCAACCCAATTACAATTGATATAATAACTTACAATAATGGTGATGAAAAGGAGCCCTGTATGAAAGCTTTATTCCGCATTTTAATGGTTTGTGGTGCAGTTGCATTAATTGGTTTTATGTTTTTTAATACCCCTAAGGAAAATGAGCCACTAGAAGGCCCAAATACCAATTCGAATATCATACCTCAAACACAGCTAAAGCAGGAACCTGCAATAGGAGCAATGACACGTCCACAAACGGGTATATCCACATTGATAGGAAAAGGCACACAAACTGTTTTAGAACAATATGGGGAGCCTGCAAGAAAAGAGCCGTCTTCATTCGGTTATCAATGGTGGGTCTACAATGAAGACGTTTCAACTTTTTTTATGATTGGTATTGATAATAATATTGTGACACAAATTTACATAGCAGGACAAGAAATTGATGCATTTCCTTTTAAAGTAGGCCAAAAACGTGATGAAATATACAGAATGACGATCATTGATTATGAGGTAGCCGCCACTGTAGGCGAAAATATTTTCATTTTCTCAATGAGTGAAGAAGATATGCAAACAAGGCTGCTTATCAAATTTGATGGTCTTTATGCACAGCTTTACATAGATAGGGAGACAAGTGAGTTGCAAGGGATACGATATACAGACAGTGAAACACTTGTCCTTCATCAGCCATATGAAATGAGCTATCAAGGGGAGCTTGTTAGACGTGCTCCACCTTCCTCTTTCTTACAGCAAGAAATTGATGTGGCTAGTGCTAAACAATTAGACGATTTGCTAAATGTAACAAGAGTCCATCATGATTTACTTCCTTTAGAAATGGATGAATCATTGGAGGAAGCAGCAAGAATGCATAGTGAGGACATGAAGGTGCAAAATTTTTTAGCGCATGAATCTCCAACCTATGGTGATCTAAAAAAACGATTACAGACGCAAAAAATCGAGTATAGTGAAGCGAACGAAAACCTGGCAACTGCTTATTTTGATGCGATTGAAGCCATGCATGGCTGGACAAATTCTCCTGAACATAGAAAAGTTCTTTTGAATGATCGATATACACGCGTTGGTTCTGGCGCCTTTGTAGATTATTATACGCAAATATATCTTGAACCTACTACACAAGAAGTGGGTAGAGAAGAGCAAGATAATGAAGAGACGAAAAATGAAAAACAAGATAGCGAAGAATCTACAGATAAATCAAATCAAACCTTACCATAACAGAAGAATATTCAGATGAAGACAAGCTTTCAACAGACGGGCTTGTCTTCATTTTTTATGTGGAGTTTCTCCTTCTTTTAGGCTTCTACATTTTTCGTCACACCGTTACAAACGCCATCATATGATAGAGAACTGAAAGGGGGAATGAGGTTTGCAATTAGCAGAGTTATTAAAAGACTGGCCATGTAGCGTGACGGGAGGATCTATACGGACAGAAATTACTGGTGTAGAGGACTATGCACAGGCGGTACAACCTGGTGATATATTTATTGTGCGAAAAGGTAAAAAAACATCGGGAAGTCGGTTTGTCAAAGAGGCATTGGCACGTGGAGCTGCTGCCATCGTTTCAGAAGAAAGTATCTCTTTGCCAATAATAGATAAAGAAATTCCTTTTGTATGGGTTCCAAATACAGCATTATTTTTATCGTATGCAAGTGCGAAGCTTGCTGCTTTTCCAGCAGAAGCTTTAACTGTTATCGCTATTACAGGTACAAATGGAAAGACGACAGTGAGCCATTTTGTTAGTCAGCTTCTAAATGCACTACATAAACATGCAGCAGTTATTGGAACGGTTGGCTTTTTCATCAATGGTGAGAAACAACAAACGGCTTATGAGCAATTAACAACATTGCAAGCTAAAGAATTACACCCCATTCTTAAGCAATGTGTGCGAAAAGGTGTGACCCATGTTGTATTAGAAGCTTCTTCAATGGGGTTGCAGCAGCATAGGCTCGATCATTGTGACATTGACTGTGGTGTATTTTTAAATTTATCAGAAGATCATTTAGAAGATCATGGAGGTTTAGAAGCTTATAAACGTGCCAAGAAACGTTTAGCGGATTTATCAAAAAAGCTAGTATTAAATGGAGATGATAATTTTTGCCGTTCTGTTGGTATTTATGATAAGAAAAAATCTTGCTCATTTGGTTTTGATAATCACAATGATTTACATATTCAAATCGTCAGTGAATCAGTTGGAAAAACCGTACTTTGTTTACAGACTTCCGCGAGTGAGCATATTGTAGAAATTCCTTTTGTCGGTAAATACCATGTGCAAAATGCTGTTGCATCCTTAATGGCTGTATGGCGCTTAGGTGTCCCTATGGAAGATATAGTTGGACATATGTGGTCGTTAAGGCTACCAGAGGGCAGGCTAGAGAAGATTGAAAATCCATTAGGAATTGATGTTTATGTAGATTATGCCCATACAGCAGAAGCATTGCAAGCGGTATTGCAAACCTTTGATCGCTCTAAAACAATTTACCTTGTCTTCAGTTGTGGAGGAAATCGAGACAAGGCGAAACGCTTTGCAATGGGGGCAGTAGCAAGTAAATATGCTGATGTTATTTATTTAACAACAGATAATCCTCGTGATGAAGATCCTATTGTGATTAATGAAAGTATTATTGCTGGATTTACAGAGCAACAATATTATGAAATTTATTTAGATCGCAAACTTGCGATCCATCAAGCATTAGCAAAGGCAGAAAAGGGAGACATTGTCCTTGTTGCCGGAAAAGGGCATGAACAAACACAGCAAATTAAAAATCAAAAGTTCCCTTTTTCCGATCAACAATGTATTAAAGACTATTTTGCGAGTTTAATTACGGACGACGCTGAATAACGAAGAAAGATCCTGTAGCAATGGCAAGCCTTCGACCAGTCTCATCTTCAACATCACATTCCATGACAAGCGTTTGGCGTCCCTTATGAACAAAACGACCACGTGCAATCAATTCTTTATTTGTAGTTGTAGCAATATACGATATATTCATGTTCGTAGTAACTACATTATAGCCCTCAGGCACAGAGCGCGAAGCAAGCCCTCCCATAGCGGCATCGGCAATCGTTGCAACAATACCTCCGTGTGGCACCTTTATCGTATTATGAATGACCGGTGTAATAGGGATACGGACCTCACTGACCTCAGGCTCAAATTTACCTACCATATGTAAAGTAGCATTAATATAACGACGGTGAATGCCTTGCTGTTTCTCCCGTAGGCCATTTAAAAGATGTAATAAAACTTCTTCATCTTCCTCGGTACTGTCTTGTAAAATCTCGGCCACTAACTGTTCAACCTGCTCCTTAGATGTTGTCATCATTTGGAAAACCTCTTTCATTAAAATTATCATTAATGTAAAATTACCATAAAATCTGTTATGATGGGAAAGAGATTGGGGGAATTAAAGATGATGATGACCTCTGACTGGGTAATCATTTTGGATGAGGCGGAAGCGCTTTGTGAGATGATTCTTTCCTCAGAACCTGCGATGGCGCTACAACAAGCGTATGAAGCTGTATATAGTGATGCACAAATTGTAGAGGCTATATATGCATTTAATCGCATGAAAGAGCAGTACGAAGATGTACAACGTTTCGGAAAATATCATCCGGACTATCATACAATTATGAAGTCGATTCGCCAACAGAAAAGGGCACTTGACTTAAATGAGAAAGTTTCAGCCTTGAAAATTGCTGAAAACGATTTTCAGGATTTACTGGATGAGATTAGCCTATTAATAGGAAAAACGGTCTCTGAAGCGGTAAAAGTTCCTGTTAGTAATCCATTCTTTGCATCTGGTTCATCTTGCGGAGGTGGATGTGGCTCGGGCGGTTCATGCTCTTGCTCAGCGTAAATAGGATTTGTATATAACATATCTCTTCTAGACTGTAGACAACTCGAAGGCAACTGAGTTAGTTTACAGTCTTTTTTATAATTAAATTCAAGGAGGAAGCATTAATGAAAACTTATCGAATTGCCGTAATACCTGGGGATGGAATAGGAAAAGAGGTTGTGCCAGCTGCAATAAAAGTTCTTGATCAGGCAGCTTTGTTAGATGGACGCTTTCAATTTGAATGGACAATTTTTCCATGGGGCTGTGAATACTATTTAGAGACAGGAAAAATGATGCCTGATAATGGCATAGAGCTGTTAAAACAGTATGACCAAATATTTTTAGGTGCAGTTGGTATGCCTAACTTGGTTCCGGATCATGTATCATTATGGGGCCTTCTCATTAAAATTCGACGTGAGCTACAGCAATCTATTAATGTACGACCTGCAAAGCTACTTCAAGGGTTACCATCACCTTTACGACAACCAAATGATTTCGATTTTATTGTTGTAAGGGAAAATTCTGAAGGGGAGTATGCTGAAAGCGGAGGAAGAATACATAGTGGTCAAGAAGAGGTGGCAATCCAAAATGCTGTTTTTACAAGAAAGGGTACAGAACGGGCGATGCGCTATGCATTTGAATTAGCCAAAATACGTAATGGACATGTGACAAGTGCTACAAAATCAAATGGGATTACATATAGCATGCCTTTTTGGGATGAAGTGTTTACTCAAGTAGGAAAAGAATATGAAGAGGTAGGTCAAGCATCTAATCATATTGATGCACTAGCGGCATTTTTAGTGATGAAGCCAGAAAATTTTGATGTTATCGTAGCATCGAATTTATTTGGGGATATTTTGACAGATCTAGGCGGTGCCATTATGGGAAGCATTGGTATTGCACCTGCAGCAAATTTAAACATTGAAGGGCTATATCCATCAATGTTTGAACCTGTCCATGGTTCTGCACCAGATATAGCTGGTCAAGGAATTGCCAATCCTATTGGACAAATTTGGACAGGTAAGATGATGCTCGATTTTCTTGGTTATCAAGATGTGGGAACAAGGATATTGAATGCTATAGAGCAAACATTAGCGCAGGGTATAAAAACGCCTGATTTGGGTGGAGCTGCCACACTACAAGAAGTAACTGATGCAATCATAGATTATTTAACTTAAGTATTACTGTAATGGGAAGTAATAATGGATCTAACATTTACATGAAAGGGAAGCACATCAGTTCAGTGTGCTTCCCTTTCATTCCTAGTCTTATTTAGACTCTTGAACTTGTAATAACTCAACTGCAATATCCGGACGATCTGTAATAATGCCCTTTGCTCCATTATTGAGTAATTTTTTCATCGTATCTAGGTCATTGATTGTCCAATAGTGGACAGGAATATTGAGGTTGTTTAAAAACTGAATAAATTTAGGAGAATCTAATGCAATAACCCCTGACTTTGGAGGAATTTGAAAAACATCCACTTTAGGGTGATATAAATGTCCAAACTGACTTGAGAAAGAAGCAAATGCTTTTCTGACATCTGATTCACCTGCACCAAGTGCTACTTGATTTTGAGCATATAAATTAAAACGATCTATTTGCTCACCATAAAAGCTTGTCACAACAACACGATGTTCAGCTTGAAGTTCTTCAATTAAGCGCCAAAGTTTAGAAGGCATCAGACTCCCTTCGTACGTATCAGGAGCATCTTTGATATCAATGTTGATTAACATATTTGGATAGGCTTCAAGCAACTCTCGTAAAGTTACGACTTTTAATTTATCCTCTCGATATGGGAAATTTCCCTCTAAATCTTCAAATTGGTAGCCGTGGTTCAAGGCATTGATTTCTGCCAACGTCATATCTGCAATGAGACCATAGCCATCCGTTGTACGTTCAACTGTCTCGTCATGGAAAACAATAATTTCCTCATCTTTTGTTAGGCGAATGTCGATTTCAAAGCCATCGACACCTAGCTGTGCAGCTTTTTCAAATGCAACCATTGTATGTTCTGGTGCTAAAAGAGCTCCGCCACGATGTGCAAGAATTATGGGGCGTTCGAATTGTAATGCTTGTTTACCTTCGCGTTGCTGTGGTTTTGAAATAGCTTTACTGCCTGCCCAAGCTGCTGCACTTGCTGCTGCAATTGCAAGCGCAATTTTTGTTTTCTTACCCATATTCGTCCTCCTTAACAATTATCCTCATATAAAAAGTAGTAGTGAATTCATTGTTTAATCAATAGTAGTAAGTACAGGACCTACTATTAAAATTAGTTATATAAGTGAATGATGATTTTTTATGCCGATTTTTGCCATCCTATTTGAAAAACAATCATTATGGAGGTGCAAATGTCTTGTAAAGGGTTTATTTGAGGCATGATCATCTTTCAGCATTCTTCTGTTCCTGTAATGATGCTACAATTGAATTTAATTAAAACAACTGATTCATCTTCACGATGTTCAACGTCGTATGCTTTTCCATTATAACGGAAAATTGAGCGTTCTGTCAGCTAAACTCTGTTGCTATCATTTTCTGGTCTATGGTATTCTTTTATGTAAGAAATGAGGGAATCCACTATGAACGAACGACAAGGGCTAATCGTTTACGTCCATCAATTAAAACATGCGAAGTCACTTCGGAAATATGGTCATGTTCTTTATATTTCTAGAAGGCAAAAATACGTAGTGCTTTACTGCGATCGTGAGGATATTGACATGATGACAACAAAACTACAACGCCTTCCATTTGTGAAAGACGTTGTGGCGTCTTATCGTCCTTTTGTAAAAACTGAATATGAAAATGCAAAACCAGATAAAGCAAAGGAATATGACTACAAAGTAGGTCTATAAACTTATGTTAATGCAGGTATATAGTTATTTAGTCTTAATATACCTATTAAGTATTGATAAAATAGTTTTGATTCCGAAAATATAGATGAGTGCTTTATTTCTACAACTACTGCTTTTCGACCGAGTTGTTCTATTTGTGCTTCAAACATTTTTTGTCGCTGTGTTGGCTGTTCTTCATTGTATGGGATGCCTTCTCGACAAATATAAATAGGCATGAACTTACTTTCGCCGACTGGTTTAAGGGCGACAGCTAAAGAAATCACCTTCTTGTCTTCTTTTGTAGATGTTAGTAAAAAGGCTTGATGAAAACGTTCCTGGTTGGTTTTAATAATTTCGAGTAGCTCGTAAACATCACCATAGCCTTCACCTAATTCTATAAATTGTTGTGGCATAATAATTGCACATCCTTTCCATTATTCATAGTATCATGCTGCGGGAGGTCAAGCACATGAAATTTGCATTAAGCTTTTTTTCTATTTTAGCACTAATCATTACAGGAACGGTATTTTTCCAATACCATGCTTATTCATCTGATTTAGAAACAGGCATAGGGGATTTTCATTATTCTCAGGAAATAGAAATTGTCTATCGCGAAAATAGCTTAGATATTCGTCAACATTTTAAAAACCTACCAAATCAAAAGGTGAAAATTAAATGGCCAGAAAAAGCAACAAACGCTAGTTGCTTTATTGAAAATGAAAAAAGCTGTGATCGTTTATCAGATGAAGTTTCTTACTTTGCAAAAGGGGAGACAAAATCACAATCTGTGTCATACATAATTCCAATTGAGGGTGGCTTAAAAAATAAGATGCTCCTTCAAAATGTTTTTGCTACACTAATAAATGGTGAAGCATCGTATTCAATTGTTTCAATTTCTACAGACAGTAAGGTGAAAGGACAATGGGTTACGGGTTTGCCCCTAGTAGGTCAACAACAACTTGTACTTGTCAATTACACAATGTTTAGAGGAAACGGTACTGTTCAAGATTTATATTGGCAAGCCGGGGAGCTTAAAGCGCAAGAACAGACACCGGTGTTATCAATTTATGCCCAGCAAGAAGTCCCTAATGATTTTCTAAAGTCATTAAAAAATTTACAGCTTCTAAGTGATGAGCATATTGCAATTATTCAAGAAAAAAGTCCAGTAGCAGTTCATGACGAAAGATTGTTATTTTTACCAACACTTACTGCACAAGCTGTAGAGCAAGAAGTAATTTTATCACAAATCAAATCACAATATAATTTTGTAGATTCCCCAGAATGGTTGCCTGAGGTTGTGGCATCCTATTTAATAAGCGATCCAATTGGTGGAGAAAAAACAAAGAAAATCATCAAGACATTAAATGATTACATGACGGATGCTCAACAACAAGCTTGGCAGGAAACATTGAAAAAGCTTGGAGATGAATCGATTTCACCAGATACAATGGACAAGTACTTATCACAGGTATTAGATGCCAAGACATCTTATTTTACATTAAATGCAGCTCAGCAAAATGGAACCTATCCACTTTTATTTGAGGATGCACGTGATGTCTATGTGGATGATACATTGAAGGAAGATGTTCATGTTATTCTCTATGAGGGACAGGTATTGTATACGGCAGATACATTATTGCCTTACCTCGGCTACTCAGCTGCGGAAGGAAAGAATGGCTATTATGTAAATAGTGAGCATCGTACATTCCGTTTCCCTAAAGAGCCTGGATTTTATGTATTCAACCAGCGTAGGTATTCGACGATCTCTGAACCAATCATTAAGATTGCTGATCATTATTATGTAGAAGAAGCTTGGTTACAGCGATTATTCCTAGTTGAACTACAAAAAAAGGATGAGCGTATTCAAGTATTAAAACAAGAGCAACAATAACTTTTGCAGCGGAGGGCCAACCTTTCGCTGCAAAATACTTTATATAGACGAAAGTACGGTGAGATGCTGATATGAGAGTTGTAGCAGGAGAGCGCAAAGGAATGCCGCTTAAAGCAATAGCAGGAAATACGACAAGGCCTACAACTGACAAAGTAAAGGAGTCCATTTTTAATATAATTGGGCCATTTTTTGATGGAGGTTTAGCGTTAGATCTGTTTGCTGGAAGCGGTGGCTTGGGGATTGAATCATTAAGTAGAGGAGCAGAACGTGCTATTTTTATTGAGAAAGATCCTAAAGCATTCCAGGTGCTACAAGAAAATATAAAAAAATGCCGTTATGAAGAATATACAGAGCTTTTTCGTATAGATGCAAAGCGCGCTGTGAAAGCGCTATTAAAGCGTGATATTACATTTAAACTCGTTTTTTTAGATCCACCTTACCATCAGCAGGAATATTATGACCTCGTACAGATTTTGGTCGATAACCGTAAAATACAGCAAGATGGTATTATTTTATGTGAACATGCAAAAGAGATAGGATTACCTCAAAATTTTGGGGAGTTTGTTTTAACAAGACAAGAAACCTATGGCGGAACAATTATTTCTGTTTATCGCTGTACAGAGGAAGAGGGAGAATAAGTTGTCTGAAAAAATTGCTGTAGTTCCTGGAAGTTTTGACCCTGTAACATTCGGCCATTTAGATATAATTAAACGTGCGGCTGATGTGTTTGATATCGTATATGTAGCAGTATTAAACAATTCAGCAAAGAATCCTTTGTTTTCTGTAGAGGAACGTATGGCTTTGATGGCTGAAGTGACAAAAACCTTACCTAATGTTCGTATAGAGAGTTCTTCAGGCTTATTGATTGATTATGCTAAGGAAAAAAAGGCGAAGGCAATTGTTCGTGGCTTACGAGCAGTTTCAGATTTTGAATATGAGATGCAAATTACATCTATGAACCGTTTCCTTGATGAAACAATCGAAACTTTTTTCATCATGACGAAAAATCAATATTCATTCCTAAGTTCTAGTATAGTAAAAGAGGTTGCGAAATACGGTAGTGATGTTAACGAGCTAGTCCCTACATGTGTCGTAAAGGCTTTAAAAGAAAAATATGGTTTTACACAATAAGGATGCAGAGGATGTCAAAAGAACGATGACATCCTCTTTTTTGATATTTAGACCGATTGTTATTTTAGAAAAAATAGAGCATAAATAGTTGGTACAATGATTATGCTAAGGAGGCGGAATTTAATATAAGGTCGTACAGAAAGTTTTGCAGATTTGGCGATAACAAAAATTTGTAAGTGAATACTTATACTTTGCATCGTTAACAAAATCACAACAAGTAAATGGATATAGGGGAGATCTGGAAATGCTGTAACTGTCATTTTAAGACCGTTCGTTACCTCCAGAACAGCTGCTATGGAAAGCTCAATCGTATAGGGAAGCTTTGGTATCAGCTGATCTAAGCCCTGTTGTACAATGGTTTGAATCGTTGTGAAAAAGATGATGGTTGTACCAACTAGTAGAATGGTTGGGGCTGTTTCTTTAATACTTTCCGAAAATGGAGCACTATAGAGTGGTGTGTTGTGTACGGAGATATTAGGTGAATCAGTTTTGCGAAAGAAAAAGTAGCCAGTTACTAGGCAACAAATATTAAACGTATGTAGTAAACATAAAAACAACCATCCAAACGTATTACTGTGTAGTAAATCAAGGCTTACAAAACCTAATACAAAAAGTGGACTAGGTGCATGACAAACAGCTAGCAAGAAATTTGCCTCTTTAGGGTGTAATTGACCACTATTTTTCAAATAAACAATAGTGGTTGCGCCAGTTGGATAGCCTCCAAGAGCACTAATAATATAGGCTTGTACGTATAAAGAAGCCCTTTTTGTTTTGGTACGCATAGGGGCTGTTAAACGCAGAAGCCATTGTGTTAACACAAGATACGGCAATAAGTACGGAAAAAGTGCTTCCATGAAAAGATTTAAGCCTAAATCAGTACCACTGTGAGCGGTTTGTGGGAATAACAAGAGTAAGAGAATTAGAATTACGCAGAGCACTATTTGAATTGTAGCAAACATGTTATCATCTCGTTTCAACTTTTTGTCATTCACATAGGCAAATGCTAAAATCAATATATGTGAGAAAGGCAAAAACATGAACGTATGGTTTTGCAAGCGTCCTAGGAGGTGTTTTCAAGTGAAGAAAAAAATTAGTATTTATGCAGTGTTGATAGTCGTGATTTGTTTTATGATGTTATACCGACTAGACGCGTATATTATGAAACCTGGAAGTGCCTATGATGTCAGTAAATTTGTTACTGTGGATAGTAAAGAGGCAGATAGTGAGGGGTCTTTAAGTTTAATGACAGTTGCTATGCAGCAAGCCACACCATTTTCGTATTTGTGGGCGAAAGTTCAAAAATATCAAAAGCTAATGGATATTGAACAAGTACGAAATCCTTTAGAGGATGATGAGGAATATAATATTCGACAGTTAAAGTTAATGTCTGATTCACAATTTAATGCCAAGTATGTAGCCTTCCAAAGAGCAGGGCTAGAGACAAAGGTTCTTTTTAATGGTGTATTCATATTAAACGTTTTAGACGGAGGAGCTTCGGACGGTATTTTAAAAGCTGGTGATGAAATTGTCGAGGTTGATGGACAAAGAATAACTAGCCAGCAAATGCTTGTGGATCTATTAAAACCTAAGCAGCTTGGCGATAAGGTAACCATTCAATTTATACGTAATGAAGAACAACACCAGGAGACTATTACACTACAGGAAATTCCTAACGCCCAAGAACATAGAGCGGGTTTAGGTATTTCTTATACTGAAAGCAAATCGATTGAAACTAATCCGAAAGTGACGATGAAAACAGAGGATATAGGGGGACCTTCTGCTGGACTGATGTTTACACTTGAAATATTAGACCAATTACTTGATGAAGATTTAACAAAAGGCTATGCAATTGCTGGAACAGGTGAAATGCTAATAGATGGATCTGTTGGAAGAATTGGTGGAATAGACTATAAGGTTATTGCCGCTGATCGTGACGGCATGGAAATCTTTTTTGCACCAGATGATGAAATCTCTCAAGAAATGAAAGCGAAGTATCCAGAGCTAGAATCGAATTATGCAACGGCTGTCAAAACGGCCAAAGAGATTAAAACAAAAATGAAAATCGTTCCAGTGAAGAGCGTTGACGATGCTATCAATTATTTAAAGCAACTTCAACCAAAATAATATAAAGGGATGCTAAAAGGACTTTAGCATCCCTTTTGATGTCTTTAGCAACGAATAGGTGGTGTTTGATAATCCTTCGGCAGCGTAAAATCCTTTGTTCCTTGCTCGATACTTAAATTATAAAGCTCTGCTGCATGTATATCGATAGCTAACATCGCATCATTTGTAGCTGCAACTCGACTGATTAAGGGTAATTCTATATTCTTTTTTTGCTGACCTAAATAAGCTTGTCCTGTCGAACTCATACCCAATAGCCGAATAAAAGAGGGCGAGTTAAAACTTTGAAGCTGCTTTTTGGTAAACCCTGTATAGATATGTGTTATCATCCGTTGAAGGCGGGTCCAAGTATAACGCTTAGATTTTATTTTTTCCATAAAGCTATAAAATGTAGAGCTGCTTTTGGCTGCCTTTACAATTGCGTTTTCTATGCCCTCTGTTACTTCTGCATAACGAGTAAGTTCTGAAGGGGTATGTCTTATAATGGTGAACTGTAATAACGGCCAAAATGTTTCCCAGCTTGCAAATTGGTTATACTTTGTATGCCAGTCTGTTAAATAATCAAAAGTAGCTGTAGGAACAACATTTTGTACACTTTGTAAAGAATTTGTAGAGGCAAGGGCTTTACGTATGCCAGTGGCACTGGCGATCGATGCGTCTTTCTTTAATGCATCATGATATCCTGCTGCAACGCGAGGAATTGTTAATGGTTTAATGTTGCTGTTAAGTGCCCTTGCTGCTTCAAGATAATGAAAGCCCAATATATTATTTGGTTGTGCAAGATCGATGTATGGAGCAGGGTACATCTGAGAAAGCTGTTCATAGGCGTAATGTAGGCTTTTTGGGTAGCTGGCACCTGTTTTAAGGCTGTCTTTAATGAACAGGTCATATTCTGCACGGTGGCTGTCAATCAGCTCGAAAGTGTTTAGAAAGGGCTGTATAGAGCCGTCTTCACTTCCAAAGGCAAAAGAGTTGCAACCAACAGCACTTAATAAGGAAATGGCACCTTTTGCGAAATCTGTAGCAGGTGCTGTACTATAGACATAAGGCAGTTCAATAACAATATCTACACCGCCAGAAAGCGCCATTTTAGTACGTGTCCATTTATCTACCATGGCAGGTTCTCCACGTTGTAAAAATGTGCCGCTCATAACAGCGATTACGAGATCTGCCTGTGCTGCTTTTTTAGCCTGTTCTAAATGATAAGCATGTCCGTTGTGAAAAGGATTATATTCAACAACAATTCCAACTGCTTGCATGCTTCTCCCCCTTATAATTAGTGTCTTTATTTTAAACTGTTAGGAGTAAATACACTTCTCATAGTATATAATTATAGGTGGGTTTTAAAGTGGTGACAAGAAATTATCTTGACATCTATTTTTACACATTATATAATCAACAGTGTTGTCTCGAGGTGATTAAACGAATGAAATGGTCAATTCATCAATTATCTAAATACCGCCAAAACGGGATGCCAATCGATGCCTTTGTCCAGCTGGATGAAGTGATGGAGCGAAACCAGGATATTCGAGCAATTTCGCCCGTTCATGTAAAAGGGCTATGTACTTTTGGTGCATCGCAAATGACATGTCAGTTAACTGTGACAGCAACGTTAACACTACCATGTGCTCGCACATGGGAGGATGTTGAGTTTCCAATTGAAGTTGAGACAGTTGAAATTTTTAGCTGGATTGACGAAGATAAACGAGGAGACGATGACGGAGACATTCACTATATTGACGGTGAAGTCATCGACATGAAACCGGTTCTTGAGGAATTAGTTTTGCTTGAGGTACCAATGCAAGTGTTCAAGGAAGATTCTGAAGGACAAGTGCATGGTGGTAAAAATTGGTCTTATGCAACAGATGAAGACGTAGAGCTACACAAAAAAGCTGACGAACAAAAAGTGGATCCAAGACTAGCTGCTTTAGCTAAGTATTTTGATCAAACAGACGAATAGACGATCTGTAAGGAGGTGCCATCAATGGCTGTACCATTTAGAAGAACTTCTAAAACTGCAAAAAGAAAGCGTCGTACGCATTTCAAATTATCTGTACCTGGTATGGTAACTTGCCCTAACTGTGGTGAGGCTAAATTATCACACCGTGTTTGCAAAGCTTGCGGACAATACAAAGGTAAAGAAGTAGTAAGCAAATAATACAGTGTTTGCTCACTTAAAAGGCTAGTAGAGAGACCATGGCTCTTTACTAGCCTTTTTGTTTGCTTAAAAAGACGGAATATTTCGTTGATTATGAAGTTCTTTACAATAGTGAAATAATTGTGTGATACAATTTATTCATTGTGACAAAGGGGGTAGTAATATGTCTTATACGATTGACAATCATGATGGCATTATGACGTTTACCATTAACCGTGAAGAGAAACGGAATGCTGTCAATGATGAAGTGATGAACGGTCTTCAAGAAGTCATTACATATATTCGTGGGCATGAAGATGTGCGTTTCTTAGTAGTGACTGGTGCTGGCGATAAATCGTTTTGCTCAGGAGGGGATTTATCTGAGTTTCATTCATTGGAAACAGAGGATGAGGCATTTGGTATGTTAAGTAAGATGGGGAAAATATTATATGACCTTGCTACGCTTCCTGTACCAACTATAGCACTTATAAATGGTACTGCTGTTGGAGGGGGCTGTGAGATTGCAACAGCTTGTGATTTTCGTTTAGTAGCTAGCCATGCGAAATGTGGATTTATTCAAGGAACACTAGCCATTACAAGTGGCTGGGGTGGCGGTACATATTTATTTGAACGAGGTTTGCGTCATGATCGTGCGATGAAGATGCTCGTGGATGCGAAGCCTTACCCTGCGCAATTATTATATGAGATAGGATGGGCTATGCGTGTTTTTGAAGGCTCAAAAGAAGATGCCTTGAACGATTTTATTGAACATATGCGAAAAATTCATCCTTCTGTTCATAAAGCTTATAAGGAGATTGAGCTTAGAAAGTGGCGTGAACGAAATATGTATGAGCGTGTGATGGAAGAAGTTCGTACCTGTGCAAAGTTGTGGGAAAGTGAAGCGCACCATCAAGCAGTTAATAATTTCTTGACAAAGAAGAATAATAAGTAATGTATAAAGACAGTGTTGAGAGTAAAAACATCATCACTGTCTTTTTTCATGCAATGATTCTATTTTGCTTGCTTTTGCATATAGTAGTAAAAAATGCGAGGGTGATAGATTATGGAATTGAAAAAAAGAAAAGATCAATGGACAAAGGAAGATGATGAAAGACTAGCAGAAATCGTATTGCATAATGTGCAAAATGGCAAAACACAGCTAGAGGCCTTTGAAATGGCGGCCATAGAACTAGGTCGTACAAAACAAGCGTGTGGCTTCCGATGGAATAAAACATTGCGTGGTCAATATAGTCAGTCACTACTAGCTGTGCGAAATCAGCCCCAACAATCTATGCGAAGTCATTTGAAATTAGCGTTGACAAGTTTTGACGAATTAACGGAGGCTTATCAAACGCTTGAAATGAAGCATCGGGAATTGCAAAATGAGCATGAGAAGCTAGTGAAATGGCTTCAGCAAGGTTATTCATTAATGAAAGATTAAAATTATGATTGCGTGGTTTTTGGAACATGAATTACATTGCTTTTCTTTTATGGACATAAAACCCTTTCTGTATATCGTCAATAATCAGTCTATCCTGTATAATAAAAGAACCTGCGTAGAAGGTGCCTTAGATGTATTCTAAGGCACCTTATTCTTATAGTTTTATGAAAGTATACTATTCAGAGGTGAAGCATCAGATGGGGGTTTTAAAGTCTGCTGTTATAGGAGGCACGCCAAAAAGTGCTCACCCTTTTTCATGGTGTGAATAGTATTGTGTTGCTTCAAAGTATCACAGAGTGTTTTGAGTATTTTGGAATAATATGGATGTGGTGACATCGAGGAACATTGATCAGTAAAGATGGAAAGGGTGTAGACAATGAAAGTAGCGATAATTGGAGCAGGGGCAGTTGGTCAATTAACAGCAAGTTTTTTAGCGGAGTCTAGTGTACCAGTAACGTTGGTTGCCAGAAGGCAGGAACAAGTAATTGAACTAAATGCCAAGAAGTTAACACGTATCAACGTTGATGGGACTAAAACTGTGCATAGGATTGTTGCTACTACAGATTTGGCTAATCTACCAAAACAAGATTTACTAGTGATTGCTGTTAAATACGGACATTTGCAAAAGCTCTACAATCAATTAGCCTTATTCTCAAGTGAAATGCCGTTGCTTTTTATGCAAAACGGCTTAGCGCATTTTGAGGAGGCACTACTCTTGCCACAAAAAAATATCGCCTTTGGTTCAGTGACCTTTGGAGCTCAATTGTTGGACCATTCAACGGTTCAACATAGAGGAGTAGGGCTATTTAAAATAGCAATAGAACGAGGAGAACACCAGGCTTTTCAACAGCTACTACAATTACAACGTTCCTTATTTCCTATTGAATTGGCTAGTAATGCAGAGCAAATGCTTTTTGCAAAAGCGGCACTTAATAGCCTAATTAATCCATTGACAGCTGTATTGCAAGTAAAGAACGGAGAGTTAGTGACTAATCAACAAGCATTTTTACTGCTAGAAAATATTTATCGAGAGCTTACGGAAGCTTTTGAAGATATTGAACACACCATATCTTTTATTGATGTGATAGACTTATGTAGGAAAACGGCCAACAATACTTCATCTATGCTAGCGGATCGTCTGCAGGGGAGAAAAAGTGAAATCGAAACAATTGTTGGTGTCATTCTAAATAAAGCTTTAGCAAACGGTCATAATTTACCTACTTTGCGTACTTTATATCATCAAGTGCTTGCAATAGAGGAGAGCGGTGAAAGAAGTTGAAAGACCTTTTACATATAGTTATTAGTATCATTATTTTTTGTCCAATTGTTCTTTTCGTAATTGTTTATCTGGTTGGCAGGAAAGTTAAAATTCGAGGCACACATGCTTTTGGAGCAGCCTCTGATGTTACGACATTGTGCTTGTTTTTTTCTGTTCCGTTAGCTATTGGTGTGCTTTGGCGTGTGAATGTTGGAGCGCTTTTAGTGATCCTCGCGATAATGATGGCCATGATTTTTACATATATTGATTGGCGGACTAAAAAGGAAATAGAAGTAAAGCCGTTATTAAAGAAAATTTGGCGTTTTTTATTCTTAATACTTAGTACGGCTTACCTATTGATATGTATCGTGGGTGTTATCCAATCCATTATGGAATATTTACAGGTTGTCTAAGCATTTTCTTTTCATGTTGAAGCTTTAAGCGTTAAAATAATAGCATTAAAATAGTTATAAAAATCATTCTATGGGGATGAGAATATGGATTGCATTCATAAACCTTCGTAATTAGAAGGGTAGTTCAGTGATATGAGGAAGTGAACCAGCGCATGTTTTTTTGTACCGAAAGCAAAGTTAGGTATAGAAAATCCTTCTCGAGGGAGAATGATGGCTTTTAAATCGAAATGTCTGCTGCAACATTGTTGCATAAAAGCCGCTAATAGATGCCGCGGATTTTTTTGAGCAATTTGAATGTCAAGGCAACATTGAAAGCCTCATGTGCATAGTATGAATGAAATTCAATTTCTTGTTATGAGTAAGGAAATGATTTAGTGAGTAGAGGAGTTTATGTTAAATGAAACTGGAGTCAATCCAAGTACCTATAAAAAATCATGTACTAGCAGATTACTGGTCGCCAAATACTGCCATTCATCAATTTTTTGAGTATGAATACAATGATCAAGCTTTTGAGAAAAGAGCGGAGCATTTAGCGCGAAATTCCCGTGATCAAAAAGAGTTAACAACAATCATCCGTCAATTTATGGAGCCGCTGGGGTTATCCAAAAAAGCGAATGAACATTTAGAACAACTAGAGCAAGGAGCTATGGTAATAGTTGGTGGACAACAAGCAGGTATCTTAACAGGCCCTCTTTACTCCGTTCATAAAGCTATTTCAGTTATTGCATTAGCGAAAGAGCAAAGTACGAAGCTTCAACAGCCTGTTATTCCTGTTTTCTGGATAGCTGGAGAAGATCATGACTTAGAAGAAATCAATCACACCTATACGGTACATGGGGAATTGCTGAAAAAAAGAGCTTATGGGGAGCGCTCTAGACGTAAAACGATGGCTTCTGCAACAGCCCTCAACAAAGAGTCGATGACGCAATTAATTAATACAATTATTCGTGATATTGGAGAAACAGAGTATACAGAAACGCTGATTAAGCAATTAGTTGACGCATTGAACAATAGTGAAACATTTACAGATTTCTTTGCCTGTCTAATGAATCAATTATTCAAAGAGGAAGGCTTATTATTAATCGATGCCGCTAACTCTGAATTCCGTCAATTTGAACATAAATATTTTGCTCAAATTATTCAATCCAATGAAGAAATTGCTAGAGTAGTAACGGAAAAGGAGCAAGAGCTTGAACGTGCTGGCTATGGTAAGCCTATTTTAGCAACATATGAAGCAGCCAATTTATTTTACGTAGAAGATGGGGAGCGACATCTTTTAGAAAGAAAAAATGATCTGTTTGTTAATTTAGCGGCAAACCTTAAATTTACACAAGAAGAGCTATTAGAAGTGGCGCATAATCATCCTGAACGTTTAAGTAATAACGTAGTAACTCGCCCATTGATGCAGGAGATGACATTGCCAGTATTAGCGTTTGTTGGAGGTCCAGGAGAGCTAGCTTATTGGGCGACACTGAAAAATGCATTTTCAGTGTTAGATTTACAAATGCCGATTTTTGCTCCGCGCCTACATATAACTATTGTCACTCGTCATGTAGAGCAATTATTACGCGAGCATCAACTAACTGTTACTGACGTATGGGAAGGGAAAGCATTACACCTGAAAGAACGTTTTATTGCAGATGTACAGGACAGTGAAGCCAAACGTCAAATTCAAGCTATGCAGCAGTTGTTAGTAGAAAAATATGAAGAGCTAGCCTCCTATTTAGAGAAACAGCATCTGCAATTAGATAAGATTCTTGAGAAAAATCAAGAAAATCATGCGAAGCAATTTGACTATCTACAGCAAAAAATTGAACAAACTGTATTGGGTAAGCATGAAACGACGATTCGTAAATTTATGACATTGCAAAATGAATTATATCCTAATGATGGTTTCCAAGAGAGATCCTTTAATCCGTATCAATATTTCAATGAGTTTGGACCTATGTTAATTACTGAAATGTTGAAGCAAAATTATAGCATCGGTAAACACCACTATTTACTTTATTTATAAAATTAATAAACAGATACTTTTTACCTAAGTAGTAATTTGATATCCTGTAAATTTGATGAATAATGTCGAGATAAATAGTATTTAAAGAGCTATCCTACCAGGGGTGGCTCTTTTTTTGTATCATTTAGCACATGTCAAAAAAATTCCTAAAGGTCTAATTGCACATTAAGTGATAAAATGTCAAGTTTTTTTTAAAAAAAGTGGAGGAAAGTGGGGGGATGTGGTACATTATTTAATAAAGTGGGGTGAGTAGTATGTTCATGGGAGAATATCAACACTCCGTTGATGCGAAAGGGCGATTAATCGTACCGGCAAAATTTCGTGAAGCTTTAGGCGAAACGTTTGTTGTCACAAGAGGTCTCGATAACTGTCTATTTGGCTATCCTATGAATGAATGGCGAAAACTCGAAGAGAAATTAAAAGGTTTACCAATGACCAAAAAAGATACACGAGCATTTGCGAGGTTTTTCTTTTCTGGAGCAACAGAGGTAGAGATAGACAAGCAGGGGCGTATCAACATCCCAACTACCCTTATGCAGCATGCGCATCTAGTAAAAGAATGTGTGGTGTTGGGTGTTTCAAATCGAATCGAGATTTGGGCTAAGGATGCTTGGGAAGCTTACTTTAGTGAGTCTGAACAATCTTTTAATGAAATTGCAGAAAATATGATTGGCTTTGATTTTTAACTTGTAATAGGCATTACAACGTGATAGTTGAATGAGGTTAAGGCCTGAGAGGAGCGAGTGGTATGTTCGATCATACAACCGTGTTATTAAAAGAAACTGTTGATGGGTTGAACATAGATCCTGATGGTGTATATGTGGACTGTACACTAGGTGGTGCGGGACACAGTGAATATCTAGTACAACAATTATCAGATAAAGGCCGCTTAATTTGTTTTGATCAAGATATTACGGCTATTGAAAATGCGAAAATTCGATTAGCACCTTATATAGAGCGTGTTACATTTATCCATTCGAATTTCCGTTACTTAAAAGAAGAACTATTAGCTCATGGCATTAAGCAGGTTGATGGTATTTTATATGACTTAGGCGTATCTTCTCCACAATTAGATACACCTGAGAGAGGCTTTAGTTATCACCACGATGCACCACTTGATATGCGTATGGATCAAACTGCAACACTGACAGCATCAGATGTTGTTAATCAATGGGCATACGAAGATCTTGTTCGTATATTTTTCCGTTATGGAGAAGAAAAATTTTCTAAACAAGTTGCCCGTAAAATTGAAGAGGCTCGAAAAACAGCACCGATTGAAACAACTGGTCAACTTGTAGAATTAATTAAAGAGGGTATTCCAGCAGCGGCACGCCGAAAAGGTGGACATCCGGCAAAGCGCATTTTCCAAGCAATAAGAATTGCTGTTAATGATGAGCTAGGCGCAGCAGAGGATTCATTAGTCGATGCGATTGATATGATTAACGTAGGGGGGCGCATTAGTGTCATTACGTTCCATTCATTGGAGGACCGCCTATGCAAGACAATCTTTAAGGAAGCGTCATCATTACCGGAATTACCGCCAAATTTACCTGTAATTCCTGATGACATGAAGCCAACTTTAAAGCTTATTACACGAAAGCCAATTATTCCTTCTGATGAAGAATTGGCAGTTAATAATCGTGCGCGTTCAGCGAAGCTTAGAGTGGTGGAGAAAATTAACGACAAAGGGCGTGAGTAAATGGCAGCAGTTCGTGTAAGGCAACAGCACCAACATCAACAAGTGCAACAACCGATAACACCACCTAGTCCACAACCCACTATCATACGTCGTAAAAAAACGAACCAGAAGTTTGAAAAGACAATGCTAATTGTTTTAATTGGCATTATTGCTGTACTAGGAATTCTTGTATTAAATAAACAAGCAGCGATTCAAACAACAAGTATAGACATTCAAAAAATCGAATCAGAAGCAGAAGAGATTGCGAAACAGAATGTTGACTTAACGGTTCGTGTAAGTGAACTTTCTACATACGAAAACATATGGAAAAAAGCCAAAGAACTCGGTTTAACTCAAAATGAGAAAAATGTAAAGGTAGTGCCGGGAGAATGAAAAAAAAGAGATTTCGATTCCAATGGGGAGCCTTTCTATTATTAATTTTTTATGGAGGGCTCTTTTTTCTATTATTCACAAGAATGGTGACATTACAGGCTACAGGTGAAGTGGAAGGACAAGAGCTTGCAGCGAGAGCAGCAGCTAAGTATGGTAAGGAAAGTGTAATTACAGCTAATCGTGGGAAGATTTATGATCAAAATGGACAAGTAATTGCAGAGGATACATTGAGTTATCGAATGATTGCCATTGTAAGCGAAAAGGCTACAACAGATCCAAAGAATCCTCGACATGTAGTGGATTCGGAGAAAACGGCAAAAGTACTAGCGAAATATATTCCAGCGATGAAGGAAAAGGAAGACGAGATTGTTAAAAAATTGAACAATCGATATAGAAGTGATGGTGAACCTTTATATCAAGTTGAGTTTGGTAGCGCAGGCCGTGGCATTAGTCACGAGGTCATGAGTAAAATAAAGGAAGAAAAATTACCAGGAATTCTCTTTGTGAGTGACTTAAAACGGTATTATCCAAATGGTGTATTTGCCTCTCATTTAATTGGCTATGCTCTCAAAAAAGATAATGAAGATGGCACGGTTACAACCAAGGGAGAAATGGGTCTAGAATATACGTATGATAAAGAATTAACAGGCGTTAATGGCAAGGTGGAATATGAGACAGATGCTTTCCGCTATTTGCTTCCAAACAGTGAGAAAATGATTACACCTGCAAAAAATGGGGACGACATTTATTTAACACTTGATAAAACAATCCAAAGCTTCTTAGAGGAAGCAATGACAAAGGTTGAACAGGAATATAATCCTGAGTCGATGACCGCGGTAGTAGCAGATCCGAAGACTGGAAAGATTTTAGCAATGTCACAGCGTCCTACATTTAACCCAGAAACACGTGAAAGTCAAAATATGAAGTGGCTGAATGAGGTGATTGAGGAAACAATTGAGCCTGGCTCGACGATGAAAACTTTCACGCTTGCTTCAGCTATCGATACGGGAAAATGGACACCGAATGATTGGTTTATGTCAGGTTCATATACAGTATTTGACCGTACGATTCGAGATCACAATAGATATGGTTGGGGTCCAATCACTTATTTAGAAGGTTTTCAACGCTCTGCCAATACTGGTATGGCCCATTTATTAACTAAGATTGGCGATGACGTATTTATTGATTATCTAGACCGCTTTGGTTTTGGGCACAAAACGGGAATTGATTTACCGAATGAAGCAGCGGGTACTATTTTATCGAAGTACCCTATTCAACGAGTAACAACAACTTACGGCCAAGGTTCAACAGTAACACCTATTCAGTTAATCCAAGCGATGACTGCTATTGCGAATGATGGCAAGATGATGCAACCGTATGTTATCGACCGTATTGTTGATTCTTCTACAGGGAAAATTATTCAAAATCATGAGCCTGTTGAAAAAGGACAGCCGATTAAAGCTGATACAGCGAAACAAGTACGAGAAATCCTAGCTTCAACATTAACATCAAAACATGGGACAGCGAAGGATTTTATATTGGAGGATTATGAGGTTGCAGGGAAAACGGGGACTGCCCAAATTCCGAAAGCTAGTGGTGGATATCTTTCAAACCAATACCTTTATTCATTTTTAGGCTTGGCTCCTGTAGATGATCCACAGCTAATTGTATATGTCTCAGTGAAAAAACCTAAGCTGAACAATGAGCTTGGATCTGTACCAGTATCGAAAGTCTTTAATCCAGTTATGTTAAATAGCTTAAAGCACCTTAATATCAACCCAGACGATGTTCAACATGTCAATAAAGTCAGCATTCAGGACTTTACAGGTCAAAGTGCTGAAGCGGTTGAAGTAGAATTAGCCAATGATGGTTTACAACCAATTGTTGTTGGTAGTGGTGGTAAAATTATTGAACAATATCCATCGAACACTCAAAAGCTGGTAAAAGGTAGTTTTGTATTTTTAAAGACAGATGGCGAGGTAACATTGCCAGACTTTACGAATTGGTCATTACGTAATTTACTAGTCTTCAAATCTATGACTGGACTAGAGATGGAAATATTCGGCGAAGGTTTTGTAGCAAGTCAAAGCGTTTCAGCTGGAACCGTCATCACTGATAGTTCCCCGATTGTTGTTAAGCTCAAAACACCTGCTGAAAGCTTTGTACAAGACGTTGAAGCTGCCTCTGAGGGTGAAGTTGAAGAAGTAGAGGATGAATAATACTGAATAGAAGTCCACTTTATTTCATACGTTGTAAAAAACAAGGTGTGATGTCGAATGAAGTGGATTTCTATCCATTCTAAAAAGCGTTTACGTATTTTATATGTGTTATTTATGTGTGTAGCAGTGGCAATTGTTGTTAGGTTGTTCTTTTTGCAAGTGTTAGATCAAAAAGAATTGACTACTAAGGCAGAGGAGAACTGGGACAGGGAAATTCCATTTGCGAATGAACGAGGGCATATAACAGATCGAGATGGAGAGAGTATTGTAACTAATAAGCTAGCGCCTACTTTATATTTCATGCCTTCACAAAGTGATGATATTGAAGGAGCTGCTGAAAAAATTGCCCAGGTTCTAGAAGTGGATAAAGCGAAGCTATTAGAGAAAATGCAAAAAAAAGCGTACTTAGTGAAACTAGCACCTGAAGGCAAAAATATACCTTATGAAAAAGCAGTAGAATTACAAGGCATGCAAATTGAAGGATTGTATAGTGGTGTTGATTATTCTAGGGATTATCCTTATGGCACGCTATTATCTCGATTTTTAGGTTTTACGGGGTATGATGCCCAAGGATTAGCTGGGATTGAATATGAATATGATAAATTTCTGCAGGCTAATTCTTCTGCTATCCGTCTCTTTACAGATGCAAAAGGTAATAATTTACCTAATGTTTCAAGTGCTTGGAAAGCAGGAGAAGATGGTGCTACGATCGAGCTAACAATTGACGTTGATGTACAGCAAGTCGTAGAGCGCGAAATATCGCAAGCAATGAAGCGCTATGAAGCTGACCAAGCACTAGCTATTGCGATGAATCCAAACACTGGCGAAATTTTGGCATTAGCCTCTTATCCTACTTTCCACCCAGCGGAATATCAATTAGTAGAGCCAGCCATCTACAATCGAAATTTACCTGTATGGATGACGTATGAGCCCGGTTCTACTTTTAAAATTATTACCCTTAGTGCTGCGTTGGAAGAAAACTTAGTGGATTTGGAGCATGAAACCTTTTATGATCCAGGTTATACGATGGTGGCGGGAGCAAAGCTTCGCTGTTGGAAACGTGAAGGACATGGGCATGAAACCTTTTTAGAGGTGGTTGAGAACTCCTGTAACCCAGGCTTTATAGAATTAGGTCAGCGTCTAGGCAATGAGCGATTACTACAATATATTAAAGACTTTGGTTTTGGAAAAAAGACAGGGTCTAATATAGCTGGTGAAGCATCGGGTATTTTATTTTCTAAGGATGCCTTTGGCCCTGTTGAGCAGGCCACCACTTCATTTGGGCAAGGGGTAGCCGTGACACCTATTCAACAAGTTCAAGCAGTAGCTGCTGCCATAAATGGAGGCAAGCTTTATACGCCATATGTTGTGAAAAAGGTATTTAATCCAAATACAGGTGAAGTCATACAAGAAACGCAACCAGTTGTTAAAAATCAGGTAATTCGTGAAGAAACCTCTGCTAAGGTTCGAGGTGCTTTGGAATCAGTAGTAGCGAATGGTTCAGGTCGACAAGCCTTTCGAGATGGACTGCGAATTGGTGGTAAAACTGGAACAGCGCAAAAAGTTGAAAATGGCCGTTATAAAAGTGGAGAATACATCGTATCCTTTATTGGCTTTGCACCAGCAGACAATCCGCAAATTGTTGTCTATGTAGCTGTTGACAATCCGAAAAAGACAACCCAGTTTGGTGGTGTTGTAGCAGCGCCTATAGTGGGGCAAATTATTGAGGATGTTGCGCCTTTTGTAGGTATTGAAAAATCGAAGGAACAACTGGAAAAGGATTATCGTTATGGTGACCCAATTACTGTGAAGGTACCGAATTTTATTGGTCAAACAAAGGATGATATTGCCAAGCAGTTTTATCCATTCCGTATTGAATGGCATGGAGAAGGGACTAAAATTGGTAATCAATTACCTGAAGTGGATAGTGTTATCAAACAAGATGGTACCATTCATTTATATTTGGAGAACTAAAATAACTTTACCTTTAAAAAATGGGAAAGAACCACTATTATTATGAAGGGTAGTAATAATAAAATGAAAGTTAATGCTTTTTTCTTAAAGAAGAAAGTGAAACAAGATTTAAAGGAGATTTTTCAATGAAACTCGCAACAACACTTACCATTTTAGCTCTTGCTTTTATAGTAACAGTTATCCTGGCACCAATTAGTATTCCACTTCTTCGTCGTCTAAAGTTTGGGCAAAGTATTCGAGAAGAGGGACCAAAATCACATATGAAAAAAGCTGGTACACCAACAATGGGGGGAATCATTTTCTTAATATCCATCCTCGTAACAACTGTTGGTGTAGGTAGCTTTTTAGATTTATTAACGACACAGACCGTAGTACTTTTATTAGTATTAGCAGGATTCGGCTTAATAGGTTTATTAGATGATGGTTTAAAGGTTGTATTTAAAAGAAATTTAGGTTTAACCTCTCTTCAAAAATTGATTGGTCAAATTGTTATTGCTATTCTTGCGTATTTCCTTCTACATGTAGGATCGTTTGATACAACGTTAGCTATTCCATTTACGGAGTGGACTATTGATCTAGATGTATTCTATGTAGCCTTTTTAATTTTTTGGTTAGTAGGCTTCTCCAATGCAGTGAATTTGACAGATGGACTAGACGGGCTAGTGGCAGGTACTGCCTCCATTGCCTTTGCAGCATTTGGTGTTATTGCGCTATTCCAAAGTCAGGCAGATATTGCACTATTTTCGTTTGCTGTAACAGGTGCTTTATTAGGCTTTTTATTATTTAATGCAAATCCTGCAAAGGTATTTATGGGGGATACGGGGTCATTAGCATTAGGTGGAGCATTAGCTATGGTATCTGTCTTAGTAAAAGAAGAATTCTTGCTTTTACTAGTTGGCTTAGTGTTTGTGATCGAAACACTTTCCGTTATTTTGCAGGTAGGTAGCTTTAAGCTTCGAAAAAAGCGTATTTTTAAAATGAGCCCTATTCATCATCATTTTGAATTATCGGGTTGGTCAGAATGGAAAGTAGTGCTTGTCTTCTGGTCAACTGCCTTAGCAGTAGCATTAATTGCAGTCTTATCGGAGGCGTTCTAATGAAAAACTATACAGATTTACAACATAAAAAAGTACTTGTGTTAGGTCTAGCAAAAAGTGGTGTGGCCGCTGCTGAAATTTTACATGAGCTTGGTGCATTTGTAACAGTAAATGATTCAAAACCATTTGATGAAAGTCCAGATGCACAAGGGCTCTTACAGAAGGGGATTACAGTTATCTGTGGTCGCCATCCTGAAGATTTACTTGATGAAGGCTTTGAGTTAGTGGTAAAAAATCCAGGTATACCTTATAGCAATCGAATTGTGGCTGATGCCCTTAGTCGAGAGATTCCAGTCTGGACAGAGATTGAGCTAGCTTTTTTAATTAGTGATGCACCATTTATTGGTATAACAGGCTCAAATGGCAAAACAACGACAACAACTTTAATATTCGACATGTTAAGTAACGGAAGTAAAAATCCTTTAATTGCTGGAAATATTGGGACAGTTGCTTGTGGCGTCGCAAAAGAAGCTAATCAAGATGACATCATTGTAACAGAATTGTCTTCTTTCCAATTGATGGGGATTAAAACGTTTAAGCCTAAAATTGCTATTTTGACGAATCTTTATGATGCGCATCTAGACTATCATGGAACATTTAATAACTATGCTGAAGCGAAGTTTGGCGTAACTCGTAATCAAGATGACAGTGATTATTTTATTTATAATGCCGACCAACCGATAGTGGTTGGATATGCAGCACAATCTCATGCACAGAAGATTCCATTCAGTTCGAAGGGGCGTACTGCAAATGGAATTAGTGCAGATGATACAACAATTTATTGGCAAGGTGAACCATACATGGATCGTGCGAACATTGCCTTGCCTGGTAAGCATAATTTAGAAAATATCCTAGCAGCCGTGGCAGCCTGTATTTTAGTTGGCTGTGACAAAGAGAAGATGGAAGAGGTTTTAGCGACATTTGGTGGAGTTAGACACCGTACACAATTCGTACGTGAATGGAACGGTCGTAAGATTTACAACGACTCTAAGGCAACCAATTGCTTAGCGACAAAGAGTGCTTTAGATGCTTTCCAAGCTCCTGTTATTTTACTCGCAGGTGGCTTAGATCGTGGACATTCTTTCGAAGAGCTTCGCCCTTGTATGAGTCATGTAAAGGGTGTTGTTGCGTTTGGAGAAACTGGCTTACGATTTGTAGAATTTGCAAAATCGTGTGGTGTCCAACATACCGTCATTGCTCAAAATGTAGAAGACGCTGTTCAATATGCAGCACCGCTGTCTGCAGAAGGAGATGTTATTTTACTATCTCCAGCATGTGCAAGTTGGGATCAATATGACAGCTTTGAAATACGTGGAGATGTTTTTATTGATGCTGTAATGAAGCTGTAATGAGCCTGTAACTATTTTAGAATATACTTGACTTGGAAGGATGGCATTACTGAGAGGTAAAGAAAGCTACTTATTGCTCGTCACAACTTTGATGCTATCAATAATCGGCATTATTTTCGTCTATTCTGCAGGTACCTATTGGAGTGCCGTTCATTATAGTGGAAAAATGCCGTTTTATATGAAGCAAAGCGTATACTTTGTGGTAGCCATTGTCGTATTTTTAATCACGATTCGATTAAATATTTTGAGAGAGCAGTCCTTTTGGAAAATGGCCTATATATTTTCGTTAATTTTACTCGTTCTCGTCCTGATTCCTGGTATAGGATTAGTGCGAAATGGTTCGCAAAGCTGGATTGGTGTAGGTCCATTAACAATACAGCCGGCAGAGCTAACGAAAATTACCGTCATTGTGTACTTGAGCCATATATTAGCCCAACATAAAACGGGCACTCCTGTTGTTAACTGGCGACATGGTTTTATCCTGTTACTTCCTGTTGTTCTTATCATGTTGCAGCCGGATTTTGGCTCAGTATTTATTCTCGTTGTATCTGTGTTTTTATTGTTTTTTGTCGCTGGCTATCCTCTAAAATTATACGCCATGATTATGCTAGCTGGTGTCGCTGGATTAGTAGGTCTCATAGCGACAGCGCCATATCGTCTAAAGCGTATAGAAGCATTTCTTGATCCATGGGCTGATCCCTTGGTTAGTGGGTTCCAAGCGGTGCAATCTTTAATGGCTATCGGTCCAGCAGGGATTTTTGGGCATGGCTTTGGACAAAGCCGACAAAAGTTTCTGTATTTACCAGAGCCTCAAAATGATTTTATTTACGCCATTATTTTAGAAGAAGTCGGATTGATTGGTGGCCTCGTTATTTTAGTGCTTTTTGTACTAACGATCTATGCAGGCTATAGATTTGCTGTACAGGCTAAAAACCGAACGTCCTATTATGCGATTATCGGGCTAGTCACAATGCTTATGGTGCAGGCTTTTCTAAATATAGCCGTAGTAATAGGTTTAGTGCCAGTAACGGGTGTCACATTACCTTTTATTAGCTATGGTGGAACATCTTTAGTAACAATGTGGTTAATAATAGGTATTATTTATCAATTAGCGAAATAAATATAAAGGAGGAGTACTTTTATGGAGAAAGTAATTGATATAGAAGAACGCATACCTACGCTAAAAAAGCGACGAAAAAAGCGTACAAACCGGAAATTTATAGTGCTAATATTACTTTTCTTTATTGTGTTAGCAGTACTCCTTTATTTTCAATCTCCATACAGTAACATCAATAAAATCACTGTCAATGGTGCGAAGCTAGCGAATGACCAATATTATTTGGAGGCAAGTACTCTTGCGCCAGGAAAATCAATGTGGAGTTTCAAAGTGGAAGATATTGAACAGATTTTATTAAAGGATAAATGGGTAAAAGAAGTACAGGTTAACCGTAACTGGTTACAAGGCGTAACAATTGATATTAAAGAATGGAAAAAAGTTGCGTACTTAGCTGGGGATGGGACTTATTATCCTTTGCTAGAAAACGGCAAGCGCTTTGAACAAACGGGAAATGATACACCCATTGATGCACCTGTTTTTATCGGGATAACTGGTGAAAAGACAATTAATAAGCTTGTTGAACAGCTAGCACAATTAAAGCCCGAAGTATTAGCTTTAATTTCTCAGGTTAACACAAATAGTAATGAAGCAAATCCAAATGCAGTCAAGCTTTATATGAATGATGGCTACGAAGTACGTGCTGTTATTCAGACACTAGCGGAAAAGTTAAATTACTACCCCTCTATCGTCGCACAAATTGCTAACTTAGAAAAAGGTGTGATTGATTTAGAGGTCGGTTCATACTATCGTCCTTTTAACGAGGAATACAACAAGATTAGTATTGACATGGAAGTAAATGCAGATGGTGAAATGGTTAACCAGGAAGTGACAGAAGATGAACAACAAGAAGACGAATAGCAAAGGTAGTTTTTTTACTAGAAAACAATTCGAATTACTAATTGTTTGTGTAACAACAGGATTTATCATCGGCTATTCATACAACCAGGCGAAAGATAATCGAGAAGCAGGCACTATTAATTCTGAGCTTTTTGAGCAAGAAGATTCTTATCGTGAGGAGCTAATCACTCAACAAGAGCGCAATAAAGAACTTACGGAAGAACTAAATCATTTACAAGAACAAATTCGGAAGTATGAAAAATCCTTTGCTTCAAACGAAAAGGACTACAAGAAGCTTGTTGAGCAAGCAGAAGATTTACGGCTTTTACTCGGTGAACTAAAGAGTGAGGGGAAGGGCATACGCATAACCCTTCAAGATGGAGACTATGATCCAAAATCCTTAAATCCAAATGACTATATTGTCCATGAAAGTCATGTATTTAAATTGTTAAATGAACTAAAAATTTCAGGCGCGCAAGCTATTGCTATTAATGGACAACGTGTATTAGCGAGTTCTTATATTCGCTGTAATGGGCCAGTAATAACAATTGATGGTACACAACATCCAGCTCCGTTTGTAATCGAAGCGGTTGGTGATTCAGATACATTAATAGCTTCTTTAAACTTAAACGGGGGCGTGGTGGATCAATTATTAAATGACAATATTGTTGTGTCACTTGAAGAAAATCAGAAGCTTACCATGCCAAAAGTAAAAATAGAAAGTTAGGACAAGTTCTATACTTTAAACTTCATGTTTAATTTAGCCTTCAGTTATATAGTCGATTGTAGAAAATTATACAATTCAAAGTCGTATTCTGAGGGGCATACGATACGTCTAGGAGGGGCTATTTTGAAAAGAAATATGTACACCCGAATAACGATCGTGCTATTTATTATCGGTTTGATGATAGCGGTACAATACAATACCATACAAAAACCAGCTGAGCGAGATACACGAGATATTTGGGCAATAAGAGAGGAATTAGCACAAGAAAAACAAAGACATTCCGCACTACTGGCAGAAATTCGCTCACTTCATGAAGTAGTGGATCGCTATGAGCAATCTGAAAAAGTAAATCAGCAAGCAGCTTTAAATGAAACATTAAATCGTTTAAAGCTACAAGCAGGATTAACAGAAGTTATAGGGCCAGGTGTTGTACTTCGAGTTGAACCTGCACCTGAACTGATAGAAATGGGCTATGAAATTAAAGAGATTTCACCCGATTTGTTAACTCAATTATTGAATACCCTTTTTAAGAACAATGCTACTAATGTCTCAATTGATGGTAATCGGGTAGTACAAACAACAGCCATACGGGATATTAATGGTAAGACAACAGTAAACAGTATACCACTGTCTTCGCCTTCATTTGAGATATTTGTTGGGACAAGCGATTATAAAGCAGCACAAAAAATGTATAATTCCTTGCAGGCCTCAACATTTATAGACTCATTTTATTTAGACAATTTTAATTTAGTAATTGAAGAACCAATTGAACAGTTACAAATTCCAGCATTTGATCAGCCGTTGACAAATGATTATTTAGCAGAGGTAAAAAAAGGAGATTAATATATGTGGCTACCATTTTTAGGTTTGGTATTTGGACTTGCCCTTGGCTTGTTAACAAATATACAAATCCCCTCTATGTATGAAAATTATCTGTCAATAGCTGTTTTAGCAGCTTTAGATACATTATTTGGAGGTATTCGTGCTCAATTACAGCAAGTTTACGATGATAAAGTTTTTGTATCAGGATTCTTTTTTAATATAGTTCTAGCAGCAGGATTAGCTTTTATAGGAGTGAATTTGGGGATAGATTTGTATTTAGCAGCGATTTTCGCTTTTGGAGTACGTTTATTCCAAAATATAGCAATTATTAGGCGTATATTACTAACTCGGTTAGATGAGAAACGTCACAAGCGGAAAAAAACTTCCATAGAATGAGAGAAAAATTGACCAAAATACTCGATTTGCTTAGACATTATGCCAAATTTACAATAGAATGAAAACAAGAGCATTTTTCAAGGAGGTGCAGCGAATTGAATCAGCAAGATTTATACATTTCCCTTGATATTGGGTCCTCCTCTGTCAAGGTATTAATAGGTGAAATGAGTGACGGGCAATTACATGTAATTGGCGTCGGAAATGTAAAGTCGAATGGAGTTCGAAAAGGTGCAATTGTTGATATTGATGCAACAGTACAATCTATTCGAAAAGCAATAGAACAGGCCGAACGAATGACTGGTTATCAAATCCATGAAGTCGTTTTAGGCGTTCCAGCTAACCAGACGATGTTACAGCTAGTTAAAGGTGTTGTCGCTGTAAATAGTGAAAATAGAGAAATTACAGATGATGATTTAGACAGAGTGGTAGAATCTGCACAAGTCATGTCAATACCTCCTGAACGTGAATTAGTTAACATCATTCCAAGACAGTTTATTGTGGACAACCTTGATGAAATTAAAGATCCTCGTGGTATGATTGGCATCCGTCTTGAAATGGATGCAACAATGATAACGACATCCAAAACGCTTTTACACAATGTTCTTCGCTGTGTTGAGCGAGCGGGTTTAAGTATACGAGAAATATATTTGCAGCCATTAGCATCAGGCTACTTTGCATTAACAGAAGATGAAAAAAACCAAGGAACTGCCTTTATTGACTTAGGTGGCGGATCTACAACAATTGCAGTTTTTGAAGAGGGATTATTAACGCATACGGGTGTCATACCAGTTGGTGGTGATCATATAACGAAAGATATTTCAATCGTTTTAAAAACACCAACAGAACAAGCAGAACAAATTAAACACCAGTTTGGACACGCCTTTTATGATGACGCATCAGATGACGAACTCTTTGAAGTGCCTGTCGTGGGTACAGATTCTACTGATCAGTACAGCCAACGTTATATATCGGAGATTATCGGTGCTAGATTAGAAGAATTACTAGAGTTAGTTATAGATGAATTAGCACGTTTAGGTGTTAGAGATTTACCAGGCGGTGTAGTTTTAACTGGTGGTGTTGCAAAGCTTGAGGGGATTGCCCAATTAGCACGTCAAATTCTACAAACGCGTGTTAGAATCTATACACCCGATTATATCGGTGTTAGAGAGCCTTCATTTGCGACGGCAGTTGGACTTATTCGTTACGCCTATTTAGAAGATGATTTTTACGGTAAAAGTACGAATACGCAGCCTGTTGAATATGCAGTTGTAGGGGCTCAACCAGCTATAAGCAAAAAGCAAGAGTATTCTGCACCTTCAGAACCAAAAGAAAGCGTAATTGGGAGAGCAAAAAAATTATTTGATAAGTTTTTTGATTAACTAGAATGCGTAATGAATGATACAGAGTCGAGTTACCGTGGGAGGAAAAAGAGATGTTAGAATTTGATACAAGTGTTGATGAACTTGCAGTAATAAAGGTCATAGGTGTTGGTGGCGGCGGTAACAACGCTGTCAATCGAATGATAGAACATGGTGTACAAGGTGTTGACTTTATCGCAGTTAACACGGATGCTCAGGCATTAAATTTATCCAAAGCGGAAGTAAGGCTACAAATTGGGGCTAAATTAACGCGTGGATTAGGTGCAGGTGCAAATCCAGAAGTAGGAAAAAAAGCTGCTGAAGAGAGCAGAGAACAGCTAGAAGAGGTTTTACGAGGCGCCGATATGGTATTCGTGACTGCTGGTATGGGCGGCGGAACGGGTACTGGGGCAGCTCCAGTGATTGCACAAATTGCACGTGAATTGGGAGCCCTAACAGTAGGTGTTGTCACACGTCCATTTACTTTTGAAGGTCGTAAACGTCAAACACAAGCAATCGGTGGAATTGGCGGTATGAAAGAAGCAGTAGATACACTGATTGTGATACCAAACGACAAGCTACTACAAATAGTTGATAAATCAACACCAATGTTAGAAGCCTTTAGAGAAGCCGATAATGTATTACGTCAAGGTGTACAAGGTATTTCAGATTTAATTGCTACACCTGGTCTTATTAACTTAGACTTTGCAGACGTGAAAACGATTATGTCCAACAAAGGTTCAGCCTTAATGGGAATTGGTATTGCAACAGGTGAAAACAGAGCTTCTGAGGCTGCAAAGAAAGCTATTTCAAGTCCATTGCTTGAATCATCCATTGATGGTGCTAAAGGTGTCCTTATGAACATTACAGGTGGTTCAAATCTTAGCTTATTTGAAGTACAAGAAGCAGCAGATATCGTAGCTTCTGCATCAGATGAAGAGGTAAATATGATTTTCGGTTCTGTAATTAATGAAAATCTTAAAGATGAAATCATTGTTACAGTTATTGCGACAGGCTTCACAGAGGAAGCTTTACAGCAACAACGACCTACATCAAAACCGACACTTAATATGAACAGACAATCTGCTCCACAGCAACAAGCACCTATTCGTGAACAACGACAAGAAATGCATGTTCAACATGAGCAGCCACGTCAAAATCAGCAAAATTATGCACAGGATGACATGCTTGAGGTTCCGGCATTTTTACGTAATCGCAAAAATCGTGGTTAATTAACTTCTAAAAAGCTCGTATTTTACATATGTAAAATACGAGCTTTTTATATTGTCTGCCATGATGTTCAAATGTGTAAGGAAACCATGTTTTTTGTCAAAACATTTTTAGGAAATGATGCGATTGTTTGACAATATTTGTGGGAGTAACGTGCTAACTTTGTAAGTAGGAGGCGGCTGTTATGTATGGAGAATGGCTGGTGCTCATTAATACGCTTTTTAATCTAGCGATACTCACGTTTACGGCAAGAGTAACAGGAGTCCTTGTAAAAAATTCAAGATTATTAATGAGTTCTATTTGTAGTAGTTTTGTAGCTGTCATTGGCGGTCAAGTGCTGTGGACGACAATTCTTAGTTTTATATTGTTAATTGGTATAGCGTTTCACTTTAAGATTCGAAGCTTTCAGAAGCAAGGACCTATTGTGTTAACAGCAACGATCGTTATTGGCGGATTGTTAACAGCACTACAACCTTTTTTAAAAAATCTTTCTTCCACCCATTTCATTATGATTTGCTTTTTGCTTGCAGTTTTAAATCTTATTGCATTTTATAAGCAATGGGGTTTTGTAAAATTAGAACGCTTAAGTGGTCAATTTGTATTTGATACAACTTTAACAATCTTTGGGGCAAAGATACCACTTTCTGCCTTTGTAGATACAGGAAATCAAGCCATTGAGCCATTATCAGGAAAGCCGGTTCATTTTGTTTCCTATACTGCTTTGAGACCACATTTACCTTCAGCGTTCCGGGAATCATTAATGGAATGGCAAGAAACAGATCCGTACAATGTATCTATGTTTTCAGAAGATTATCAGCGTTATATACGATTTATTCATGTCAATACAGTACAGCAGCAAACCGTTGTCCTTGGTTTTCGCTTTGATGAGTGGCATATAAAGGGGGAGCCTTCGCAAGTGAAAATGAATGAATATATCGTATTAACCAAAAAAGCTAAAAATTTTCCACATAGCACAGCAGCAATTTTACATTTTTCAGCGCTTTCAAATAACTCATAGAGGGGGAGAACTATTGCTTCTTAGGCTACTTGCTAGCTTGAAAAAATTATGGAGTAAGTTTCGGAGTCGTGAAACGTACTATATAGGGGGAAATGATTCATTGCCAGTGCCATTAAGTCGAGAAGAAGAAGTTACAGTCATTGCATCCTTTATGAATGGTGATTTACGAGCTAGAGACACACTAATTGAACGTAATTTACGTCTTGTTGTTTATATTGCTAGACGTTTTGATAATACGGGAACGCCAATCGAAGACTTAATCAGTATTGGCTCCATTGGTTTAATAAAAGCAATTGAGACGTTCAATACGGATAAAAATATTAAGCTTGCAACATACGCATCACGCTGTATTGAAAATGAAATTTTAATGCATTTACGAAAAACAAGTCGTATGAAGGGTGAAGTATCCTTAGATGAGCCACTAAATTCTGATGCAGATGGAAATGAATTATTACTGTCAGATATTTTAGGAACAGAAGAGCATATTATTTTAGATAATGTGGAGAAAAAAATTGAACGTCAGCATATGTTCCACGCTATTAATTTACTAGGTGCGCGTGAACGTTATATTATGGAATGTCGCTTTGGTCTCAATGGAAAAGTTGAAATGACACAAAAAGAAGTTGCAGATCATTTAGGCATATCGCAATCATATATTTCCCGTTTAGAAAAGAAAATTATTCAAGATTTACGTGAAAATTTAAATCAACCAATTTCTTAGAAAGGGAAATTTATCCTACCTAAAATTGGTCGCAGCTTTTGTGCATATTCTTGTTTCTCTCGGACAAACTGATGTCACGGTTTAGTCAGAGAATAACATCCGGAGGAATCGAATATGCGAACAAAAGTAGATCTTTGCGGCTTAGATACATCGACTTTGCCAATTCTAAAGCACGAGGAAATGAAGGAACTCTTTATCCGATTACAAGCTGGAGAAACAGAGATTAGAGAAGAGCTTGTGATGTGCAATTTAAGGTTAGTGCTTAGTATTGTCGGTAGATTTGCCTATAGAGGTGAACAGGCAGATGATTTATTTCAAGTAGGCTGTATTGGCCTCATGAAAGCCATTGATCATTTTGATTTAAAGCATAATGTACGATTTTCGACATATGCTGTACCAATGATTATTGGTGAAATTCGTCGCCATCTGCGTGATCATCATGCATTACGTGTATCTCGCTCTCTAAGAGATATAGCTTATAAGGCAATGCAGGCAAAAGAGCAATGGATAACCGATAATTTGCGAGAACCAACGATTGAAGAAATTGCCGAGATGATTGACATGAAAAAGGAAGACGTTTTATTTGCTTTAGATGCCATTCAAGATCCAGTTTCATTACAGGAACCCATTTATTCAGATGGCGGAGATGCTGTTTATATGATGGACCAATTACGTGATGATGATGTATCAGAAGATCAATGGGTTGCCTATGTGTCGGTAAAGGAAAGCTTGCAAAAGCTAGATGAACGTCAGCAAATGATCGTTGCCAAACGATTTTATTATGGAGAGACCCAAACTGAGATTGCCAAAGAACTTGGGATTTCTCAAGCACAAATTTCACGTCTTGAAAAAAATGCAATTGAAACAATGCAAAAAGATTACAAATAAAAAAATGCGCATCGTATAATTCGGTGCGCATTTTATCTTCATTCAATGAACAAATGATACATAAATATAAAGTAACAGCAAAGTTTGATGGTAGTAGAAATGTTTATACGAAAGTAAACAATAGAGGAGGTATGTCATTGCGTTTTTCAATGTTACAACAAAAAGAAGTCATTGAAGCAGGAAATGGACGATTTATAGGCTTTGTCATAGATGCTGAAGTATCAAAAGAAACAGGCTATGTGACAGCATTTTTGATTGCAGAGCCTCGCAAATATCTTGGTTTTTTTAAAGGTGAAGAGTCTGTGAGAAAAGTGTATATGAAGGATGTGCTTGTTGTTGGTAAGGATGTCATTTTAGTCAAAGCCCTTTCCTAAGACATAGGCACATTAAAATTGTGGGAATTGTATGCTGACATAGGTCAGGCTATTCATTGATAAATCAAGCATTGCTTGTTACAATAAAAGAAACTATTGTTGTAAAGTTGGGAAAAACAGTGACAAAAATCTTAACAAATTTAAACAAACTAAATGATTTAATAACAGCAGCAGAAAAAAAAGGGAATCGTGAGGGCGAAAAAGTCCAAATAATTGCCGTGACGAAGGAAGTTTCTGTTGAAAGAACACAAGAAGCAATTGAAACAGGGCTCACTCATTTAGGAGAAAACAGACCAGAGGGCTTACATCGTAAAATTACTGAGATACATGCTGATGTTCATTGGCATTACATTGGGTCGCTTCAAACACGTAAAGTAAAACAAGTGATTAACAGCATTGATTATTTACACTCCTTAGATCGTTTGAGTTTGGCAGAAGAAATTGAAAAAAGAGCCGAACAACCTGTTAAATGTTTTGTACAAGTAAATATTTCTGGTGAAGAATCAAAACATGGTTTAACTATCGAAGAAGTTTTGCCTTTTGTAGAAGCATTAAAAGGTTTTACTAAGATTCAAGTTGTAGGTTTAATGACTATGGCACCAAACACCGAAAACGAAGCAATTATTCGCTCTGTTTTCAAGCAATTAAAACAATGTCAACAGCAAATAGCCGAGCAAGGATTCGCACACGCACCTTGTACCGAGTTATCAATGGGCATGTCTAATGACTTTGAAATTGCGGTAGAGGAAGGGGCTACTTTTGTTCGAGTCGGAACGGCTCTTGTTGGAAATGAAAGAGGGGAACAGGATGAGCATGAAAAATAAGATTAAAAACTTCTTTTACCTTGAAGAAGAATTAGAAGAAGAAATCACGCAAGCTCCTATTCAGCAACAACAACCCATACAACAACAGCAACCGATTCATTCAGTTAAGCCAAAAAAAATGATGAAAGAACGCAAAGCACCTATTCATGAAATCATGCCACAAAGCACAGCAACTCCTAATAACATTGTCAGTTTGCAGGCAGCTATGAGTTCTAAGGGAGCAAAAGTTGTTTTAATAGAACCGAGAGTTTATGCAGAAGCACAAGATATCGCAGAGCATTTAAAAAATAAACGTGCAACAATTGTCAATTTGCAACGTATCGAAAGAGAACAAGGTAAACGCATTATTGATTTTTTAAGTGGCACAGTCTATGCTCTTGCTGGAGATATTCAACGTATTGGTAAAGATATCTTCCTTTGTACGCCAGATAATGTAGAAGTGACTGGTGAAATTACAAACTTTATTTTAGACGATAATTAATAGCGAGGATTGTAGTTTATATGACTTTTTTTATTATACTTGGTTATGTATCATTAGCATTTAAGATTTACTCATTCATGCTAATTGCATATATCTTAATGTCTTGGGTGCCTGCCGCTCAAAATTCAGCAATTGGTCGCATGCTTGAAAAAGTTTGTGAGCCATATTTAGGTATTTTTAGGAAATTCATTCCGCCTCTTGGTATGATTGATATTTCGCCAATTGTGGCCATCTTTATGCTGAATTTTATAGAAAGAGGGCTTTATATAGTCATTCAGAAAATATATTTTATGTTCGCTTAGAAGTAAATCCTCACGTTTTGGTGGGGATTTTTTATTTATTTTAATTTTCTATGCTACTAAAGCGACTAATAAAAAATTTAAAACAATGACGTCCAAACGTCATTAATTGGGAATACTAAGTTTCCAACTAACAAAGCAAAATGGAACTAGTGAAAGAGGAGACAACGAGATGGAACACTTAATCCAGCATTTTCGAAAAGATGAACAGCCCTTTATTGAACAGGTAATAAGCTGGCAGCGTGAGGTTGAAGATCGTTATGCGCCTAAGCTGACAGATTTTCTTGATCCAAGACAACGTTTTATTGTGACATCGATTATCGGGCAAAATGATACCCTAAAAACTGCATGCACAGGTTTATTTGAAGAGGCGGAGAGGCAGCGTATGCTTATTTTTCCTACTTACTATGAAGCAACAGAAGAAGACTTTCAGTTAGTGGCCTTTACGATTCAATATCCAGTGAAATTTGTCCAATTACGACATCCTGATGTTTTAGGTGCGTTGCTTTCATTAGGTTTAAATCGTGGCAAATTTGGTGATATTCGTGTAAATGATCAGCAGGTGCAATTCGTTGTAGCTCAAGAGGTAGCAGAATATGTTCGGTTACATTTAACAGGTATTGGTAAAGTTAAGGTGCATATTGAGTCTTTAAAAGAAGCGGATTCCCTTATTGTAAATGAGGAAGAATGGTTGGAGGAATCTCATACAGTATCTTCCATGCGCTTAGATGTAATTATAGCGACTGTATTAAATGTATCACGCCAAAAAGCTCAAGCTTTAATTACTGGGAAAAAAGTTCGTGTAAATTGGACAGAAAGAGATACAGTTGCTTTTGAATTACAAGAGGGAGATATTTTATCGATACGTGGAAGTGGTCGGGTGAAAATTATTATGACTGAAGGCCGAACAAAAAAAGATAAAATCCGTCTTCAAGTCGGTCGATTGGCCCAAAAAAGCTGAAAGTGAAGCAAATTTCATTAATTTTTACTGCTAAGTTGTCGGAACAATTGTATAATAGGAATTACGAATGTACATGTAAAGGAGAGAAGGATTGTATGCCATTATCACCTATTGATATACATAATAAGGAGTTTACAAAAGCCTTCAGAGGTTATGCTGAAGATGAAGTAAATGAATTTTTAGATCAGATTATTAAAGACTATGAAATTCTGCTTCGTGAAAAAAAAGAGGTTGATAAGCAATTAGAGATGGCTTTAGAACAAGCGAGACATTTCAACACCTTAGAAGAAACTTTGCAGAAGTCTATTGTCGTTGCACAAGAAGCGGCTGATGAAGTGAGAAGAAATTCTCAAAAAGAGGCAAAGCTCATTGTAAAAGAAGCTGAAAAAAATGCTGATCGAATTGTCAATGAAGCTTTGACGAAGGCTCGTAAGGTGACGATTGAAATTGATGAGCTTAAAAAGCAATCTAAGGTATTTCGTAATCGTTTCAAGATGCTTGTAGAAGCACAGCTGGATTTACTTAATGCAGATGACTGGGATCATTTGCTGCAATATGATATCGATTTAACAGAAATTCAAGCATCTGTTGAAGAAGCACAGGATTCTGAGGATATTTAACTTTTCTTTTTAATTGCTGTAATTGACAAATGAAACTTGACGCGATTGTTTGAATTTCATATACTTTGTAATAGTAATTATTTTGAACAGATATGCATAAAAGCAGAGACGAAGACAGTATTTGTTAGGCGTTGTTAAGCGATTTGGGGACAGTGAGAGCCCAAACATACAACTAGCATTGAACATCACTTCTGAGCTAAATAACTGAAAAAAGTAGGTTATTTCGTGATGCACGACGTTAAACGTGCTTTTAAGAGGTAGTGCAAATTTTTGTACTACAATTAGGGTGGTACCGCGAGTAGAAGCTTCTCGTCCCTTAGTGGGATTGAGGGCTTTTTTTGTTTGTTTCCGAATCGTTTTAGATAATTTTGCCAATAACTGTCTTATGAGAAAAATGTCTACCTGTTTGTGTAAAATAAAGGAGGAATTTTAATGGTTGAATACAAAGATACTTTATTAATGCCAAAAACAGATTTCCCAATGCGTGGAAATTTACCGGCAAATGAGCCAAAAATGCAAGAAAAATGGAATGGCATGGATATTAACAAATTACAGATGGAGCGTACGGAAGGTCGACCAGAATTTGTTCTACATGATGGTCCTCCCTATGCAAATGGTGATATCCATATAGGCCATGCTCTAAATAAAGTATTGAAGGATATGATTACACGTCATCGCTCCATGACTGGCTACCATGTCAATTATATTCCAGGTTGGGATACACATGGTTTACCAATTGAGCAAGCATTGACTAACAAAGGTGTAAAACGTAAAGAAATGTCAGTAGCAGCATTCCGCCAACTTTGTGAAGAGTATGCTTATGAGCAAATTGACAATCAACGTGCCCAATTCCGCCGTCTAGGCATTCGAGGTGATTGGGAAAATCCATATATTACATTAAAGCCTGAGTTTGAAGCTCGTCAAATTGAAGTATTCGGTAAAATGGCGGAAAAAGGTTATATCTATAAAGGGTTAAAGCCGGTTTATTGGTCTCCTTCTTCTGAATCTGCTTTGGCGGAAGCTGAAATTGAATATAAGGACATCAAATCTCCATCCATTTATGTAAGCTTTGCAATTAAGGATGCGAAGGGTGTTGTTCCAGCAGATGCTAAATTTATCATTTGGACAACAACACCATGGACATTACCAGCAAACTTAGGGATTTCTTTGAATCCTGAATTTATCTATGTAGTAGTTGCAGTGGCTAATAAAAAATTCATCATTGCCAAAGAGTTATTAGAGTCAGTGGCAACTACGCTTGGATGGGTAGACTATGAGGTTGTACAAGAGGTAAAAGGAGAGGCATTAGATCGTATTGTAGCACAACATCCATTCTACGATCGTGAATCGCTTATTATGGTAGGTGAACACGTAACTGCTGAAGCGGGTACAGGTTGTGTTCATACAGCCCCAGGGCATGGTGAAGACGATTATCATATTGGTAAACAGTACGGTTTAGGTATTCTTAGCCCTCTTGATAATAGTGGCTGTTATACAGATGAAGCACCTGGCTTTGAAGGCGTGTTTTATAATGATGCAAATAAACTCGTCACAGAAAAACTAAAAGAAGTAGGAGCGTTAGAAAAGCTTGATTTCTTTACGCACTCCTATCCACATGACTGGCGTACGAAAAAGCCTGTTATTTATCGTGCGACACCACAATGGTTTGCATCTGTTGAAGCATTCCGTGGGGAGTTATTAGAGGCTGTAAAAGCAACAGCATTTACACCAGCTTGGGGAGAAACTCGTCTTTATAATATGATTCGTGATCGTGGAGACTGGGTAATTTCACGTCAACGTGCGTGGGGTGTGCCGATTCCGATTTTCTATGCTGAAAATGGTGAACCTATTATTACACCTGAAACAATTAGTCATGTCTCAGCATTATTCCGTGAGAATGGATCAAATATTTGGTTCCAAAAAACAGCAAAAGAGTTATTACCAGAAGGCTTTACACATCCAGGTAGCCCGAACGGCGAATTTACAAAAGAAAATGATATTATGGATGTATGGTTTGATTCCGGTTCATCACACCAAGGTGTACTAGTAGAACGTGGTATGAAATATCCAGCTGACCTCTATTTAGAGGGTTCTGACCAACATCGTGGTTGGTTTAATTCCTCTCTTATTACATCTGTAGCTATTAACGGCTATGCACCATACAAAGGACTTTTAACACATGGTTTTGTACTTGATGGTGAAGGACGTAAAATGAGTAAATCTTTAGGGAATGTGATTATTCCGCAAAAAGTAATGGATCAGTATGGAGCAGACATACTTCGTTTATGGGTTGCTTCTGTTGACTATACAGCAGATGTCCGCATCTCTATGGATATGTTAAAGCAAGTATCTGAAGTGTATCGTAAAATTCGTAATACTTTCCGTTTCTTACACGGCAATATTGCTGATTTCGATCCTACGAAAGATCGTGTAAGTTATGCTGAGCTTCGTGAAATGGATCAATATGTGTATATGCGCTTACAGGATGTCTTAAAAACTGTGCGTGCTGCCTATGATCGCTATGATTTTGCTGCTGTCTATCATGTAGTCAATAATTTCGTTGCTGTAGAGTTATCTTCATTCTATCTTGATATTGCCAAAGACGTAGTCTATATCGAGGGTCATGACAATAAGGATCGTCGTGCGATGCAAACAGTTATTTATGATACATTGATGACATTAGTAAAAATCATGACACCAATTATCCCACATACAACAGATGAAATGTGGTCTTATCTAGATGCTCAAGGTATTGTAGAAGAAGTTTCTGTTCAATTAACAGATTTCCCAGAGGTAGATGTTCAAGCGAATTTTGACAGCCTACGTACAAAATGGGAAAAAATTATTGATGTACGCGATGATATTTTAAAAGCATTAGAGGAAGCACGTAATGCGAAAACAATTGGTAAATCACTTGAAGCAAAAGTCACTGTCTACGCGAAAGAAGATGTTGTCGCATTATTGAACGATGCCAACATTGACTTTGCACAACTTTCCATCGTTTCAGCTTTTGAGGTAGCTGCTATCGAGGAGGCACCTGCTGAAGCTTTAACACTTGAGCATGTTTCCATTGTTGTTGAGAAGGCTACAGGTGAGAAATGTGAGCGTTGCTGGTCAATTTCTGAAACAGTTGGTTCAAATGAAGCACAACCTACAGTATGTGCTCGCTGTGCAGAAGTTGTAGAAAAGTATTACGTTTAATCTATAAATAACAAGAATCTGCATTTTAATGTAGAGGATGTGCAAGTCTCCTTGTTGGAGGCTTGCTTTTTTCATGGAAGTTTTGCAGATTCTTTTCCATTATTTAAATAAAATTTCTGTCGTATTGCGATAGTCTGTTGGAGATATCCCTACATATTTTTTAAAAGTTAAACTATAGTAATTTGGTGTATTGAAGCCACAGGTGGAGGAGATTTTTTCTATGGTGTAGTCGTACTTGCGTAAAAAAGGTAAGGTTTTGATAATGCGTGTATAAGCAACATAGTCAACAAAATTACGACCTGTTTCTTTTTTAAATAGTCTACTAAAATGAGTTGGGCTAAAGTTAATATATTTTGCAACATCACGAATGGTCAGTTGTTCGTCGTAATGCTCTTCAATATACTGAATAGCTTTTTGCAGCTGCTCATGCTTTGTTAAATCTTCGTAATATCGGATGTGTATATTATGGATAGGTGGTTTTCTACGTGCTTTTCTAGCCTGGCTATAGGATTCCTTCACTTGCATAGCATCCTGAAATACACCTCCAACCCCCATAAAAAGATGAATAGAACAATCCCTTTTTAGGGTCTCGATAACCTCTAATAAACAGGCTTCACCCTCAGTCCAATGTTTGAAAGAGTTGTAGTCAGTAGGAATTCGCATGAGAAGTAATAAATAGCGTTCAAAATGTAAAAAGGATAATGAGGCCTTCTCAGCAAAGTGCTGACGAAAAACAGTTGTAATACTACTACTTGCATCGTGTGGGACAGCTTTCTTATTAGCCCCATCAATATAGCCTTGAATTAAAAATACAATATTAGGTATACAGCTTGTCGATAAAAATGAAGCAGATTGTATTATTTCTTGTTCATTGTCAATTTCTCCACGGATCAGGCGTTTTAAAAATGCTTCCCTAAATGGAGAGGTATGTTGTTGGGATACTTGTTGTGATAGCTCAAGCATTGTAAGTGTACTCGCCTTTTTTTCCTGATAGGACGTATACAGCTTTTTTACAATTCGTAAAAATTTTGATTTTTGTAATGGTTTTATGAGAAGTGCAGGTAAAGCTAATTCAATTGCTATACCAGTCGAGTAGGTAAGGTGTTCTGTAACAAACGGGACAATAATACTATTAGGATAATTTCTTTTTAATCGATTAATCTTTACCCAATCAAATAACCGATTGACTTCATAGACAATAATGACCTCATCTTCTGGCTTTGGCACTTTACATTCCTCTAAAGCGTTTGGTAAAACCTCTTTTAACCATTCACTCATTTGCTGCTTGTCAAATGAGCTTTCCATATACCATACCACCTTTAAAATGCTACCAGCCCCCTACGAATAAAAAGATAAAAATATTTTAACTTAAAATAGCAATTTTTTGTACTAATACAGCAATATTTTATATCTATATTGAAGTTGAAATAGAATAGAATAATTGTAGTGAATAATAATTTGAAATTTCAGACAATTATTCACTTACCAGAAAAGGGGGAGTTGGCTTATGGCGGAAGTAGGCAGTCATGATTATGACTATGTAGAAGCAGGAACAATTGATGTGAAAGATCTACCACCTTTAGATGCAACAACAAACAAAATTATGAAAGATGAATTTACAACAGGTTTAGGTTTATCGATATTTTACTTTATTTTGATTTTTAGTATCCCTGTTATGAATTGGTTTGCGCCAGCATTTGCGTTTAAGAAGATCTGGGGTGGTATGACAGTCACATGGTTTGTGACAACGATTGTAATGATGGCTATGGCATTTATTATTGCATATGTTCACACAGCCATGTACGAGAAACGTCTAAAGCAATATGATATAGCAAATAAGTAGTTGGAACAAAGGGGGAAATGTTGAATGATGGAAGCTCTATTAGAACCAAAGATGTTAATGACCATTGCTTTAATGGGAACAATTGTATACATTACGTATTTAACAAAAAGAAATGCAACAGCTTCGGATTTCTTTGTAGGTGGCCGAAGCTTCGGATGGTTTACAAATGGGTCTGCCATTGGTGGGGATTACTTAAGTGCAGCAACATTTCTGGGTATCGCAGGGTTAACATTTCAACTTGGATATGATGGTGCTTATTATGCTTTTTGCTTCTCCATTGGGTTAACATTATTAGCGATTTTTGTGGCAGGTCCTTTAAGACGTTTTGGTGCATTTACCGTTGCAGATTTTTTAGGCTATCGTTTTCATAGTAGACGAGCTCGGCTTGTAGCTGTGGCAGTGGTGTTAGCTATTTCAGGCTTTTATGCAGCTCCCCAATTATTAGGTGCTGCACAGATTTTAAGTATGTTTTTCGGTACTTCTTATGAATTCGGTATTATATTTACTTGTGTTGTTATGATTTTTTATGTAGGTATTGGTGGTATGAAAGGAACAACCATCAACCAAGCATTAGAGTTGTGGATTCGTCTTGGTGCGTTTATTGTGATGTTAATTGCAGCAGTTTATGGCGGTTTACATTATGATAAAATTTTAGCAGCCATCCATTCATTTAGCGGTCCAATTACAGGCACTTCACCGTATGCCTTAGATGGCAATGATATCAATTTTGATGGTGCTGCTTGGACAGGCACGGGCTTTTATTTCCCCACGTTCTGGCAAACAATTAGTATGACGATAGGATTAGCGCTAGGAACAATTGGCCTTCCTCATATTTTATTGCGCTTTTATACAAACCCAAGTGCTAAAGCAGCCCGTAAATCTGCACTCATGGCCATTGGAATTGCAAGCGCGTTCTTCTTGTTAGCTGTTTATTTAGGTGTTGTAGGTCGATCTATTTTCATTTCTGGAACAGCTAGTGAGGAAGTCATGCGTGATTTAGTGCTGGGTGGGAATAATATGGTCATTCCTACTACAGCCCTTGCACTAGGTGGCAAATGGCTACTTGGATTAGTTATAGCAGGAGCATTTGCAGCTATTTTCTCCAATCTTTCAGGATTGTTTATTACAAGCTCAGGTGCACTAGCTCATGATTTATATGCCAATATCATGAAAAAGGATATTACACAAAAACAACGAGTTATTGCTGGGAAAGTGGCTATTGTATTATTAGGTATTTTATATGGAGCATTGGGTTTACTTGTAAAGGATGCATCCATTGGCCATTTAGTGGCGCTCGCTTTTACTGTCGCTGCAAGTACATTTACCCCAATATTCATTTTAGGTATTTGGTGGAGAGGCATGACAGAAAAAGGAGCCATTGCAGGATTATTAATAGGACTTGGCGTGTCTATGTGGATGATCTTTTTACCAGGAACGTTACCAAGCTTCTTGCAGTTTAAAATTCCAGGTATTGTGACAGTACCTGTGGGCTTCTTATCTGTTATCATCGTGTCATTAATAGATCGCAAAGTTCCTGCTGATGTTAATGACTTCATGAAGCGAGTACATTCAAAAGAATCTGAAACTGTCTAACCAATAAGTTATGGCTATTTCTATTGCTTAAACGTAATAGGGGTAGCCTTTTTATATTTCTTGAAGAGATTTAGAATCAGCCATATTTAGATATGATATTAGTTATTGTGAATGGTACTGTTATGGTAGAATAGGTAAGATGTTGAGTGAACGGAGGAATGTCTGTGTATAAATATTATGGATTAGCTGCTTTTGTCGTTTTACTGGATCAATGGACAAAATGGCTGATTGTGAAAAATATGGAATATGCTGAACGCATTGCTGTATGGGACCCATGGTTTGGTATTTTGTCTCATCGAAATAGAGGGGCAGCATGGGGGATGCTAGAGGGGCAAATGTGGTTGTTTAGTATTGTCACAGTTGCTGTTATCTGTGCGATTGTCTATTTTTATCATAAAGAAGCAAAGGGAAAGCCTGTTTTTCAAGTCGGCTTAATGCTCTTGCTTGGTGGTGCAGTAGGAAACTTTATAGACCGTCTATTTAGAGGAGAAGTGGTCGATTTTGTAGATGTTTTAATTCCAATTATTAATTATGATTTTCCTATTTTTAATGTGGCAGATGCTGCATTAACAATAGCGGTTGTCGTGCTGATGATTGGCTTAATTATGGAAGATAAAAAAGAGAAGAAACAGGTGAAACAATGACGCAAGTAACATATACAATCGAAGAACAGCAGCAAGGAGAGCGCATTGATAAAGCACTTTCTAGCTTACAATCTGAGTGGTCACGCACGCAAATTGGGAACTGGATTAGTGAGGGAGTCATTAAAGTAAACGGTGATGCTGTAAAGGCAAAATATAAGGTTAAAGCTGGTGACATCATCGCTATTGATGTACCAGAAGTGGAAGAATTGGATGTTGTCGCAGAAAATTTAGATTTAGATATTGTTTATGAGGATGCAGATGTTCTTGTTGTGAATAAACCAAAGGGTATGGTGGTACATCCAGCACCTGGCCATATGGGAGGTACACTGGTAAATGGCTTAATGTATCATTGTAAAGACTTATCAGGGATTAATGGTGTACTACGACCAGGAATTGTCCATCGTATAGACAAAGATACATCGGGCTTATTGATGGTTGCTAAAAACGATACGGCTCATGAATCATTAGTCAATCAATTAGTGAATAAAACAGTTACTCGTAAATATATTGCTCTTGTCCACGGGCATATTGCACATGATAAGGGGACAATTGATGCACCGATTGGTCGTGACCAAAAAGATCGCCAAAAACAGGCAGTTGTCGATAATGGTAAACATGCTGTCACACACTTCCAAGTTGTTGAACGTTTTGGTGACTATACGCTGGTGGAATGTCGTTTAGAAACGGGACGTACACACCAAATTCGTGTGCATATGAATTATATTGGCTTCCCACTTGTTGGAGATCCAAAATATGGTCCGAAAAAGACAATCGACTTTGGGGGACAAGTTTTACATGCAGCGACTTTAGGATTCGATCATCCTTCATCTGGAGAATACTTGGAGTTTGAAACACCACTTCCAGCTGATTATGAAAAATTATTAAATGATTTACGAAATAGGCATTGACGTATACGAAAAGAAAGTCTATACTAACGACAGTGAATGAACAACATAACTAAATATTCACCTTTAATGGCAGTCCAGAGAGGCTGAGAAGGGACATGTGATAGTGTTGTGGAAATTTGTGCTGCAAATTTTTCCAACATGCTTTTTCAACACGTATACAACCCTCTCAGGCTATTCGCCTCGAGAGGTTTTTTTATGGACACATGGCCGATAATAGATTGAAGAGAGGAGGATACGAATATGGCACAAAATGAATTATTAGATGGCCCATCAATGACACGAGCATTAACACGTATTGCCCATGAAATAATTGAACGTAATAAAGGAATCGATGAATGTATTTTAGTTGGCATTAAAACACGAGGTGCCTTTCTAGCCAGACGTTTGGCGCAGCGAATTGAAAAAATTGAAGGTAAACCGATTCGTACAGGGGAACTTGATATTACACTTTACCGAGATGATTTAACAACGAAACATGAAAACGAACAAGCACATGTAGAACAAGTTGATATCGAGTATCAAGTGAAAAATCAAAAAATCATCTTAGTAGATGATGTACTTTATACAGGTCGAACAGTACGTGCAGCTCTAGATGCTGTAATGGATTTAGGAAGACCTGCACAAATTCAACTAGCTGTTCTAGTAGATAGAGGACATCGAGAGCTACCAATTAGAGCAGACTATGTGGGAAAAAACGTTCCAACTTCTGGCTCTGAGCGCATTGTTGTCAATTTACAAGAAGTAGACGGAGAAGATTGCGTCATTATTTACAAAGAAGACGAACAATAAAGTGAGGAAACAGTATGTCAAATGCAGTTTTAGATATTAAGGATAAACCGACCCCGCTCCAGCTAGTGACATTAAGTTTCCAGCATATGTTTGCGATGTTTGGTTCAACGATTTTAGTACCGCAGTTAGTAGGTCTTAGTCCAGCGATTGCCCTTTTAACAAGCGGAATTGCTACATTATTCTTCCTATTAATTACGAAATTCCAGGTACCGGCTTATTTAGGCTCATCCTTCGCCTTTATTGCACCAATCCTACTTGCTGCAGGTGGTTTAAATGAAGACGGTTCGAGTGTAAACCCAGGCAATGCCATGATCGGTGCTATGGCTGTCGGCATTACGTACGGAATTGTATCCTTAATCATTTGGAAAAGTGGTTATAAGTGGATTATGAAAATCTTGCCACCGATTGTGGTAGGTCCAGTAATTATGGTAATTGGGCTTGGACTTTCTGGTACGGCTGTGAATATGGCAATGAACGTTAATGGAGAGTATAGCTTTTTACACTTCTCAGCTGCTTTAGTTACGGTCTTTACAGCTATCATCTTTACGATTTTCTTTAAAGGAATTTTAAGCACTATGCCAATTTTGATGGGCCTAATTGTAGGTTACATTTACTCCATGATAATTGACATAGTAGACTATACACCGATTGCCAAAGCAAAATTCTTCGCTATGCCTGATTTCTTAATACCGGGTGTGCATTATGAGTTTGAAATAACAACAAAAATTCTACTTATCATGGTACCTATCGTTATTGTAACAATTTCAGAACATATTGGTCATCAACTGGTATTAGGAAAAGTAGTAGATCGGGATTATATTAAAGAGCCAGGACTACACCGTTCGCTACTAGGTGACGGACTTGGCACATTTGTGAGTGCTTTAATCGGAGGCCCTCCGAAAACAACGTATGGTGAGAATATTGGTGTACTAGCCATTACTCGAGTATACAGTATCTACGTTATTGCAGGTGCAGCAGTGGTTGCTATCTTACTATCATTCTTCGGGAAAGCAATGGCCGTAATTGCAACGATTCCAACCGCAGTACTTGGTGGGGTCTCCATCTTACTCTTCGGAATTATCGCAGCAAGTGGCTTACGTATGCTAGTAGATAATCATATTGATTTTGGTAACAGTCGTAACCTAGTAATTGCTTCAGTGATTTTAGTCATTGGTATTGGCGGTGCCAAGTTTGTTATCTCAGAATCATTGAGTGTTGAAGGAATGGCCCTAGCAGCGATTATTGGTGTGCTATTGAATGCGATTCTACCAGGTAAAAAAGAAGCTGATATACCCGTACAATACAATCAAAATAAAGATTCATAGTAGTACCTTTTAATGAATTGTCCAGAGAGGCAAAAAAAGGGAAGTTGTGGACAGGCTGAAGTAGGATGTATGTCTTGCTGTAGTTTGTCACGCCTCCTCATGCCTCGTTGATGACATCAACGGGGCTTTTACTTTATATACAGAGAACGTCAGACAAAGACGTTCACGATTCACACCCTAATGGAGGTCACATGATGAAGAACTTATTATCGATGGAACATTTAACAACAGAAGAGATTAACCAAATCCTAGATCTTGCGCAAGCATTTGAAAATGGTGAAACATCATCGTTATCTCGCACACACAAAGTGGCCAACCTATTCTTTGAACCAAGTACTCGTACAAAAACAAGCTTTGAAATGGCAGAATACAAAATTGGCTGTCATGTTATCCCTTTTGATGCAGGGTTTTCGAGTGTTACAAAAGGGGAAACGATGTACGATACGGTCAAAACATTGGAAATGATTGGTTTAGATGCTGTCATCATTCGAGCGTCAGAAGATGAGTATTACAATGAGCTGCTGAATGGTATCAACGTAGCGATTATTAATGCAGGAGATGGTGCTGGGCAACACCCTTCACAATCCTTATTGGATCTTTATACCATCAAAAAAGAGTTTGGCTATTTCGAAGGGTTGAATGTCACAATTGCAGGAGATATCTCTCATAGTCGAGTAGCGAAATCAAATGCAACAGCATTACAAAATTTAGGGGCAAATGTTCATTTCCTTTGCCCAGAAGAATGGTCTGGCGGTTTTGAAGCGCACCATTCATGGGATAATCTGATCGAAATAAGTGATGTCATTATGTTACTACGTGTGCAACATGAACGTCATAAAGTAAATAAAAGCTTCTCAAAGGAAGGTTACCATCAAGAGTTTGGTTTAACAATTGAACGAGAAAAGCAAATGAAAGAATCGGCCATTATTATGCATCCAGCACCCGTCAATCGTGATGTCGAAATTGCTTCTGAGTTAGTAGAGTGTGATCGCTCTCGAATTTTTGAACAGGTGCGGAACGGTGTTTACACACGGATGGCTATTATGGAAACCATTTTAAAGGGGAGAGAATAACATGACAAAGGTACTTCAAAATGTACAAATGCTAGATGAACAAGGTGAATTGAAGACAGTCAATATTGCAATGGCAGACGGAAAGATTACGGCTATTGGTCAAGATGTGACTGTAGCAGGTGCAGAACTGATTGAAGGACATGGCTTAATCGTAGCACCAGGCTTTATCGATGTTCATACACATTTACGAGAGCCAGGATTTGAGCATAAGGAAACCATTGCAACAGGTTCGGCATCAGCAGCAAAAGGCGGCTTTACGACAATTTGCGCAATGCCTAATACAAAGCCAGTACCTGATTCGGTTGAAAACATGCAACTCATCAATGGGCTCATTAAGGACAGTGCGGTTATTCGAGTACTCCCATACGGTTCCCTAACAAAGGATATATCGGGTGAGGTTCGAACAAATATTGAAGAATTAAAAGCACATGGAGCAGTGGCATTCTCAGATGATGGTGTTGGTATCCAGCTAGCCTCAACGATGTATGAGCAAATGAAAGATGCGGCCCAGCACGATATGGTCGTTGTAGCACATTGTGAGGACAACTCATTAATCTATGATGGTGTGATGCATGAAGGAAAGCGTAATAAAGAGCTAGGCCTCCCAGGAATACCTTCCATTTGTGAATCCGTACAAATTGCACGAGATGTACTACTTGCAGAAGCAGCAGGCGCTCGTTACCATGTTTGTCACGTATCGACGAAGGAATCAGTGCGTGCGGTAAGAGATGCAAAGGCTGCAGGAATCCGTGTCACAGCAGAAGTTTGTCCACATCATTTATTACTAGAAGAGATGGATATTCCATCTGATGATGCTAATTGGAAAATGAATCCACCATTACGCGCAGCGGATGATAAAGATTCTCTACATGCAGCACTACTTGATGGCACAATCGACTGCATTGCAACAGATCATGCGCCACACACAGTAGAAGAAAAATGCTGCGGTATGGTTGGCGCACCATTTGGTATTGTAGGTTTCGAAACAGCTTTCCCACTACTTTATACACAGTTTGTAGAAACAGGAAAGTGGACGTTAAAACAATTAGTTGATTGGATGACAGTGAAAGCAGCTGAGATTTTTGATCTGCCATATGGCACATTAGAAGTGGGTGCTTCAGCGGATATGATTTTAATTGATATTAAAAAAGAACAAACGATTGATGCAGAAGGCTTTGTATCAAAAGGTCGTAATACACCATTCAACGGCTGGGTGGCAAAGGGTTGGCCAGTACTAACTATTTTTGAAGGCAATATCGTATATCAGGAGGCAGAGTAATGAAAAAACGTTTACTAGTTTTAGAAGATGGCACAGTATTTATAGGTACAGCATTTGGTAGCGAGCGCGCTTCACAAGGTGAGGTTGTTTTCACAACAGGGATGACGGGTTATCAGGAAACGATTTCAGATCCTTCATTCTATGGACAAATTGTCACTTTAACTTATCCTTTAGTTGGTAATTACGGCATTAACCGTGATGACTTTGAATCGATTACGCCAGCTATTCGTGGATTTGTTGTGCGTGAATTAGCTAAAAATCCTTCAAATTTCCGCTGTGATTTAACTTTAGATGATTATTTGACATCAAAGGATATCCCAGGAATTGAAGGAATTGATACACGAAAATTAACACGTATTATTCGTAGTAAAGGTTCCGTAAAAGCGATTTTGACAGCTGCTGATGAAGAAGTAAATGTGGATGAAATAGTAGCACAATTACAAGCAACGCCAGCCATTACGCACCATGTTCGTGAAGTATCACCAAAAGCGGCCTATCCATCTCCAGGGCGTGGTAAACGAGTTGTCCTAATTGATTATGGAATGAAGCATGGGATTTTACGAGAATTAAACAAACGTGATTGTGATGTGCTAGTAGTACCTTATAATACGTCAGCTGAGGAAATTTTAGCTTGGCATCCAGATGGCATCATGCTGTCAAATGGACCAGGAAATCCTGAAGATGTTCAAGAAGGCATTGAAACAGTACGTAACTTAATTGGAAAAGTGCCAATGTTCGGAATTTGTTTAGGCCATCAAATCTTTTCTTTAGCAAGTGGTGCAAAAGCCTTTAAATTACCGTTTGGACACCGTGGTGGTAACCATCCAGTAAAAGATTTACGTACAGGTCGTACAGATTTAACATCTCAGAACCATGGCTATGCCATCGATATCGAATCATTAAAAGATACAGATTTAGAATTAACACATATCGCGTTAAATGATGGAACATGTGAAGGTGTGCGTCATAAAAAATATCCAATTTTCACAGTGCAATATCACCCAGAAGCATCACCAGGTCCAGAAGATTCAAACCACTTATTTGATGAATTCATCGAAATGATGGAAGTAGAAGCAGGGAAGGGGAAACAACATGCCTAAACGTACAGATATTGAAACTATTTTAGTAATCGGCTCAGGCCCAATTGTTATCGGACAAGCAGCAGAATTTGACTATGCAGGAACACAAGCATGTCTTTCATTAAAAGAAGAGGGCTACCGCGTTATTTTAATCAATTCAAACCCTGCTACAATCATGACAGATACAGAAATTGCAGACAAAGTCTATATTGAGCCAATTTCTCTTGATTTTGTATCGCGTATATTACGTAAAGAACGTCCAGACGCGATTTTACCAACACTTGGTGGTCAAACGGGCCTAAATATGGCGATCGAATTAGACAAATCAGGTATTCTAGATGAGCTTGGGATTGAAATTCTTGGTACTAAATTAGATGCCATCCATAAAGCAGAGGACCGTGATTTATTCCGTAATTTAATGTATGAGCTAGGAGCTCCAGTTCCTGAATCTGATATTATTCATAACTTAGATGAAGCGAAAAGATTTGTTGCGAAAATTGGATATCCTGTCATTGTTCGACCTGCCTTTACACTTGGCGGTACAGGGGGCGGTATTTGCTACAACGATCAAGACTTAGAAGAAATTGTGACATCGGGTTTAAAATATTCACCTGTAACGCAATGTCTATTAGAGAAATCAATCGCAGGCTATAAAGAAATTGAATACGAAGTAATGCGTGATGCAGCTGACAATGCCATCGTTGTATGTAACATGGAAAACGTTGACCCAGTAGGGATTCATACAGGTGACTCAATCGTTGTTGCACCAACGCAAACATTATCTGATCGCGAAAACCAAATGCTACGTAATATTTCACTCGATATTATTCGCGCATTAAAAATTGAAGGTGGCTGTAACGTACAGCTTGCACTTGATCCATATAGCTTTAATTACTATGTGATTGAAGTAAATCCACGTGTCTCTCGATCATCTGCATTAGCATCAAAAGCAACAGGTTATCCAATTGCTAAGCTAGCCGCTAAAATTGCAGTAGGCTTAACGTTAGATGAAATTAAAAATCCTGTAACAGGCTCAACATATGCTTGTTTTGAGCCTGCACTGGACTATATCGTAGCAAAAATTCCTCGCTGGCCATTCGATAAATTCGAATCTGCTAAACGTAATCTTGGTACGCAAATGAAAGCTACTGGTGAAGTAATGGCGTTAGGTCGTACTTTTGAGGAAGCTATGCTAAAAGCGGTTCGTTCTCTTGAGACAGGTCAAGTACACTTAGAGTTAAAACATGCTGAAGAAAATTCAGATTCTTGGATTGAAAAACGTATTCGCAAGGCTGGGGATGAGCGTCTATTCTTCATCGGTGAAGCTTTACGTCGAGGTGTAACAATTGAACAAATTCATGAATGGTCAGCAATCGATCTATTCTTCTTAAATAAATTTAAAAATATTGTGGATATGGAACAAACGCTTGCTGACAATAAGAATGATAAAGACGTACTACGAACAGCTAAACGTTTAGGCTTTGCAGATAAGAAAATTGCTGAGCTTTGGGAAACAACACCAGAAGAATTGTATGCTTATCGTAAAGAGCTTGGTATTATGCCAGTCTATAAAATGGTGGATACATGTGCAGCAGAATTTGAATCAGAAACACCATATTTCTATGGCACATATGAAGACGAAAATGAATCGATTAAGTCAGAAAAACCTTCTGTGGTGGTACTCGGTTCAGGTCCAATCCGCATTGGCCAAGGGGTAGAATTTGACTACGCCACAGTACACTCAGTATGGGCGATTCAAGAAGCAGGTTATGAAGCGATCATCATTAACTCAAATCCAGAAACAGTGTCAACAGATTTCTCAATTTCCGATAAATTATATTTTGAACCATTAACAATTGAGGATGTTATGCATATTATCGACTTAGAACAACCAATTGGTGTTGTTGTTCAATTCGGTGGTCAAACGGCTATTAACCTTGCTGATAAATTAGCTGCTAATGGTGTGAAAATCTTAGGTACGTCTCTTGAGGATATTGACCGTGCAGAAAACCGCGATAAATTTGAGCAGGCGCTACGTGAATTAGATATTCCACAACCTCAAGGAGAAACAGCGGTTTCTACAGAGGAAGCTCTTGCCATTGGTGAGCGTCTAGGCTTCCCAGTGCTTGTCCGCCCTTCTTATGTACTTGGTGGACGTGCAATGGAAATTGTTTATAACCAAGAAGAATTACAGCACTATATGGAAAACGCGGTAGAGGCATCTCCAGATCATCCAGTATTAGTAGACCGTTACTTAACAGGACAGGAAATTGAAGTAGATGCTATCTGTGACGGTGAGAATGTGTTAATACCAGGAATTATGGAGCATATCGAGCGTGCAGGAGTTCACTCTGGTGACTCAATCTCTGTTTATCCACCGCAAAAATTAACACAGGCACAAAAAGATACATTAGTTGACTATACAACTCGTCTTGCGAAGGGGCTAGGCATCATCGGCTTAATGAACATCCAATATGTCATTTCACAAAACGAAGTATTTGTTATCGAGGTGAACCCACGTTCATCACGTACAGTACCGTTCCTAAGTAAGATTACAAATATCCCAATGGCTAATATTGCAACAAAAGCAATCCTTGGCAAATCCATTGTAGAGCAAGGCTATCCAACAGGCCTAGCAGCTGAGCAAAAAGGCGTATTTGTAAAAGTACCAGTGTTCTCATTCGCTAAATTACGACGTGTAGACATTACATTAGGACCTGAAATGAAATCTACTGGTGAAGTAATGGGGAAAGATGCAACATTAGAAAAAGCTCTTTATAAAGGCTTAGTTGCAGCAGGTATGGAAATACGAACAGAAGGTACAGTATTATTCACTGTGTCTGATAAAGATAAGGAAGAAGCGATTGCATTAGCAAAACGCTTCTCAACAGTAGGCTATCGCATTGTAGCAACTGAAGGTACAGCAAAAGCATTTGAAGCAGCAGGCGTACGAACAGATGTAGTAGGCAAGATTGGGGCGAAAGGACAAACATTGATTGACCTTATCCAAAATGGGGAAGCTCAGCTTGTTGTCAACACTTTAACAAAAGGCAAGCAACCAGCTCGTGACGGCTTCCGAATTCGTCGTGAGTCTGTAGAAAATGGTGTTCCTTGTCTAACATCTTTAGATACAGCAGAAGCAATGGTACGTGTTATCGAATCTATGACATTTACAGCAGAACAAATGCCAAAAGCGGAGGTAGTACACTAATATGATACGTCAAGAGAAAATGACGGTCGTCTCTCAAAAGCAAATTGCGACAAACATTTTCGAACTGACACTTCATGGTGAACTGGTTCAGGAGATGACTCCTGGCCAGTTTGTCCATGTAAAGGTGTCGGATTCACTGGAGCCGCTTTTACGTCGACCAATTAGTATTGCAAATATTGATAAAGACAACAATGAGTTTACAATGATCTATCGTGCTGAGGGGCGTGGTACGAAAGTTCTGGCAACAAATCGAGAAGGTCAGCTGGTCAACGTACTTGGACCAATTGGGAATGGTTTCCCAGTAGAAGCGGTGCAAGAGGGAGGTACTGCACTACTAGTTGGTGGTGGCATTGGTGTCCCTCCATTACATGAGCTAGCCAAGCAATTGAATGCTCGTGGTGTGAAAACAATCCACGTCTTAGGCTTCCAAACAAAAGATGTCTGCTTTTATGAGGATGAATTTAGTGCACTTGGTGAAACGCATTATGTTACGGTGGATGGCTCGAAAGGTACAAAAGGCTTTGTAACAACGGTTTTAGAGTCGCATGCTCCTGAATTTGATGTTTTTTATTCCTGTGGACCCTTACCAATGTTAAGGGCATTAGAAGGCTTTTATCCTGAAAAAGAAGGCTATTTATCATTTGAAGAACGTATGGGCTGTGGTATTGGAGCTTGCTTTGCATGTGTATGCAAAACAACTGATCAGGTTGAAAAAGACTATGTTAAAGTTTGCTCTGATGGTCCAGTTTTCCCGAAAGGAACGGTGGCACTATGAGTCGTTTAACAATTCAAATACCAGGCTTAGATTTAAAAAACCCTATTATGCCAGCCTCAGGTTGCTTTGGTTTTGGTCGTGAATATGCACAGCTTTATGATTTATCTAAACTGGGGGCTATCATGATTAAGGCAACAACGGTCGAAACGCGTGCAGGTAACCCTACGCCACGTGTTGCCGAAACAGCAGCGGGGATGTTAAATGCCATTGGTCTACAAAATCCAGGCATTGAAAAAGTGATGAATGAGGAATTAAAATTTTTAGAGGATTATAATGTGCCCATCATCGCCAATGTTGCTGGAACAGAGACATCAGACTATGTAGAAGTAGCACGCCGTATTTCAACAGCCTCAAATGTTAAAGCGTTGGAGCTGAATATTTCGTGCCCTAATGTGAAATGTGGTGGTATTCAATTTGGAACAGATCCTGCTACTGCACGTGAGCTGGTCAAGGCTGTCAAGGCTGTGTCAGAAGTGCCAGTCTATGTGAAGTTATCACCAAACGTGACGAACATCGTTGATATTGCCCTAGCTGTTGAAGCAGGTGGAGCAGATGGTATTACCATGATTAATACATTGGTTGGTATGCGTTTAGATGAGCGTACAGGTAAGCCAGTCATAGCTAATGGCACAGGTGGACTATCTGGTCCTGCTGTAAAACCTGTAGCAATACGAATGGTTTATGAGGTGTACAAGGCTGTCAATATTCCGATAATTGGTATGGGCGGTGTAACGGAAGCACAGGATGTCATTGATTTTATGTCCGCAGGTGCTTCAGCTGTAGCAGTAGGAACAGCTAACTTTGTTGACCATTTCGTTTGCCCGAACATTATTGAAGAATTACCAGCAAAGCTGGATGCATTAGGTGTAGAACATATAACAGAGATTATTGGAAGGAGCCATCGTTGATGAATACGAAACCTATACTAGCTCTAGATTTTCCAGGAGAAAAAGAAGTATTCGATTTTCTTAAAAAATTCGATGAGCCTCTTTTCGTGAAAATTGGAATGGAATTATATATGCAAGAGGGACCTGATATCGTACGCAAAGTAAAGGATTTAGGTCATGATATTTTCCTTGATTTAAAATTACATGATATCCCAAATACAGTAGGCTCTGCGATGAAGGGGCTAGCAAAATTAGGGGTAGATTTAGTCAATGTCCATGCTGCAGGCGGACGTGCTATGATGGAAGCAGCTCTAGAAGGACTTGAAGCAGGAACACCAACAGGCAAAGAACGTCCAGCACTAATAGCTGTTACTCAATTAACATCCACAACAGAAGAACAAATGCAAGCAGAACAAAAGATTGCTCTTTCATTGCAAGAGTCTGTCCTACACTACGCAGGGCTGACAAAGGAAGCAGGCTTACAAGGTGTTGTTTGCTCTGTCCATGAGGCTAAGGCGATTGCTGAGGTGTGTGGAGATGAATTTCTACGTGTCACACCAGGGATTCGTTTAGCTGGAGGTGCTGCACACGATCAAAAACGTATAGCAACACCTGATGGGGCAAAGCGTGATGGTTCATCACTCATCGTTGTTGGCCGTGCTGTAACAGGTGCACAGGATCCAGTAGCAGCATATAAAATCGTAAGTGAATTATGGGAGGCATAAATTATGACATTACAAAATGAAATTGCACACGCTATGTTAAAAGTTGGAGCAGTAGAATTAAATCCTACAGAGCTATTTACATGGGCATCTGGTATTAAATCACCTATTTACTGTGATACACGTTTAACAATTTCCGATCCAGTTATTCGTAAACAATTAGCAAATGGTTTAGCCTCTGTCATCAAAGAAAATTTCGGAGCGACAGAAATTGTAGCAGGAACAGCTACAGCAGGTATCCCACATGCGGCATGGGTAAGTGATATTTTAGAATTACCAATGGTTTATGTACGCTCTAAAGCGAAGGAGCATGGCCGTGGTAATCAAATTGAAGGAAAATACGTAGCAGGACAAAAAGTAGTGGTTGTGGAGGATATCGTTTCTACAGGTGGTTCTTCCATTACAGCAGTAGAAGCATTGCGTGCAGCAGGCTGTGAGGTGCTTGGAGTTGTTTGTGTTTACACATATAATCTTCCACGCGCTGAACAAGCATTTGATGAGGCTGGCATCCAATACGTATCATTAACAAATTTTGATTATCTGATTGAAGCAGCAAATGAATCCGGCGCTATTAAAGAAGAAGATATTCCATTCTTAAAAGAGTGGCATGGAAAATTAAAAGCTGGAGAGCTATAATTAGAAATCTTGTAAAAGTAGTAGTAAAACATAGAGTTACTGGAATATAAAAGAGAGCAAATGCATAGAAACAACTATCGATACTTTTGTTGATAGTTGTTTTTTTGTGTTTTTTCGATGTAGTCAAAGGAAAATAAACTTTATTAACTTTTAAGAGAAGTATGGCCTATAGATTAAAGAAATTATAAAAATAATTTATTTTTTTAATGTAATATAAAACACTTCATTTGTTTAGTGCTTTAGTAAATAAAATTATTCGTTAATAATAATTAGGAAAATTTAGTATCATTCTCTGAATTAAATAAACAATAAAAATCCTTTTATAATCATGTTTTCCAAATAAAAGTAAATTTTGACGTAGTATGTGTGGATCAATTGAGTAGGTTATTATTATTTCAATAAAATAAAAAAATGATACTTTAGGCAAATAAAGTTGAAAATGAACTAATATTCAGTATGCTTAAACCTAAAGTGTCCAAATTGAAATGGTATAGTTGTATGGATTATTTTGTATGTAATATTATGAGAATTGTAAAAATTCACTTGATTAAATGTATTATTTCCAGATAAAATAGCATTACGCCTAATTGTCAGAATATTATATACTGATCCAGTTACTATTACATTTGGAAAATAGGATCAATTTTATGTAAGGAAGATGTTCTCTTTAAAATTTGATGTTTTTTTTAGCTAATATAATTTTGAAATAGGTTTAACATCTTATGATCTAATTTTTCGGAATATTGAATCTTATGTAGGAAGTCAAAAGCTAATTTCTTTTTACATCTTTTACTTAAAGAATACATTTTAGACATATGTTTCTGTTGCTTACATAAAGGATGTAGTGATTTTTAGTAAAAAAATTAAAGGTGTGATATTAAATGAGCTTAATGTTAGAAGTGAAAAACCTTAAAACTGGTTTTGATATAGATGGGGATATCTATCATGCTGTTGATGATGTTTCTTTTTCAGTCAAATCAGGTCAAATTATTGGGGTAGTTGGAGAATCTGGATGTGGAAAAAGTGTCATGTCACTTTCAGTTATGCAGCTTCTTCCAAAAGGGATAGGCAAAATTACAGGCGGAGAAATTAAGTTTGAAGGAAAAAACATCGAAAATTATTCTAGCGATGACATGAATAAGATTAGAGGAAAAGATATCAGTATGATTTTCCAAGAACCCATGACATCATTAAATCCCGTTTTTACAATTGGTTCACAAATACAAGAGATTATCTTAAATCACTCTAAAATCTCAAAGGCTGAGGCTAAAAGTAAAGCAATAGACTTATTAAAGCAAGTCGGCATACCCAGAGCGGATCAAATTGTAGATGAGTATCCTCACCAATTATCTGGTGGTATGAGACAAAGGGTTATGATTGCCATTGCCATTGCATGTCAACCTAAACTATTAATTGCAGATGAGCCTACTACGGCACTTGATGTGACTGTGCAAGCTCAAATCTTAGAGCTATTAAAGACAATTCAAGCAAAAAATGATATGTCCATCGTACTTATTACACATGATTTAGGCGTCGTAGCCGAAATGTGTGATGAAGTAATTATCATGTACGCTGGGAAAATTGTAGAAAAAACAAATGTAGATAATTTGTTCCACAATCCGCAGCATCCTTATACAAAGCTATTAATGGCTTCTATACCAAGAATCGATGAGGAAGTTGAAAAGTTAACGACCATTCAAGGGATTGTACCTTCGTTGAAAAATATGCCCCAAATAGGTTGCCGTTTTGTGGATAGATGTCCTTCAGCTATGCCTGATTGTAGCAAGGTTACGCCGCAACTTTCCTTTATAGATGATGGACATGAGGTATCTTGTTTACTTTATGAAAGTTGCGATACTAGAAAGGGTGTGAGCTGACAACATGAATGAAACAATCGTAAAACAAAAAAAGGATAACTTACTAGAAATAATTGATTTGAAAACATATTACCCAATCAAAGGTGGCTTCTTAAGGCATACTGTCGGTCATGTAAAAGCAGTGGATAACATTTCTTTTTCTATTAAAAATGGCGAGACATTAGGGTTAGTTGGAGAATCGGGTTGCGGCAAATCGACAACTGGACGGACAATTTTAAGATTATTAGACTCGACGGATGGAAAAATTATCTTTGACGGTAAAGATATTACAAACTTGAGAGGGAAATCTTTAAGAGATATACGAAAAGATATTCAAATGGTATTTCAGGATCCATACGCATCTTTAAATCCTATGCAAATGGTAGGAAGCATTGTTGCAGAGCCGATTATGAATTTCAGTAACAAATCATTGAAATCATTAAAAGGCGAGGTAATGGAGCTATTAAGAAAAGTCGGCTTACCTGAAGATGCCTATTATAAATATGCTCATGAGTTCTCAGGTGGCCAGCGCCAGCGTATTGGTATTGCTCGGGCACTTGCACTTAGACCAAAGCTTATTATTGCAGACGAGCCTGTTTCAGCCTTAGATGTATCAGTACAATCACAAGTTCTTAATCTATTAAAAGAACTTCAGGATGAGTTTGATTTAACATTCCTGTTTATCGCACATGATTTAAGTGTGGTCAAGCATATGAGCGATCGAATTGGCGTGATGTATCTAGGAAATATTGTAGAAATAGCTGATAAGGAACATATTTACGATGAGCCATTACATCCTTATACACAAGCATTGATCTCTGCAATACCTGTGCCAGATCCGAGAAAGAAAAATAGTCGTATTGTTTTAGAGGGAGATATACCGAGCCCTGCTAATCCACCATCAGGCTGTCCATTCCATCCAAGATGTCCAAAGGCAATGGCAGAATGTTCATTATCTAAGCCAGCTTTAAAGGAGGTGAAGTCGGGGCATAGTGTTGCTTGTCATTTATATTAAAAACTAAAAACGGAAAATAGTTATTGACAAAAATAAAATTACGGGGGGAAAAAAATGAAAAAATCAGCATTATGGTCATTTATGCTATTGCTAGTTATGGCATTATTTTTAGCTGCATGTAATAATGACTCATCAAAAACAGAGAAGGAAAATGAAAAGGATACAAGCGGGGATACAACGACAACAACAGATGAACCTTCTACAGAGGGTGGCATCGTAACATATGGTACAGATGTTGCACCTGAAGGCGTATATGATCCTGCTTATTCAGGTAGTATTGTAGACAGCTATATTCAAAATTTCACAATGGAAGGTATTTATGATGTAAATGATGACTTAGAATATGTTCCAAACTTAGCTTCATGGGAAATTAGTGAGGATAAATTAACGTATACGTTTACATTCCAGAAGGGTGTAAAATGGCATAATGGTGAGGAATTAACAGCTGATGACTGGGTTTTTGCTTTAGAAACTCTTGCGCATCCTGATTATGCTGGACCTCGCTACAATTATGTTGAGGGAATTAAAGGTGCCAAAGCTAAAAAAGAAGGTAAGGCTGACAAAATCGAAGGTATTGAAGTAGTAGATCCATACACTGTAAAAATCACTTTTGAACAAGTGAAAATTAATAATTTAGAAAATCTATGGTCAAATCCAATGCCGAAGAAACATTATGAAGGTATTGCTGTTAAGGATTTAGAGGAGTCAAAGCAAGTTCGTGAAAATCCTGTTGGCTTAGGGCCATTTAAGGTAAAAAAAGTTGTAGATGGAGAATATTCTGAATTAGAGCGTTTTGATGATTACTGGAAGGGCAAACCACAGCTTGATGGTGTTATTGTAAAAGTAATTGACCCATCATTAGCAACTGGTGCATTCCAAAATGGAGAAATTGACATTATGGATATTAGACCACAATCTGTAAAAGAATTAGAAGCATTAGGCAATGTACGTATTGAAGAAACTAATGGTGTGGGCTATTCATATATCGGACTTCGTTTTGGTCATCGTGATAAAGCTACATTAAAAAATGTGGCAGATTTTGATAAATTTAATGCAAAAGAATTACGTCAAGCATTATTATATGCAATTAACCGTCCAGCAATGATCGATGCTTTCTTAGAAGGAAAAGCAACAGTTGCCAACACTGTGATTCCAACTACTTTCTGGACTGCTGCACCAGAGTCAGAACTAAACCAATATGAATTCAACCCAGAAAAAGCTAAAGAGCTATTAGCATCTGCAGGTTATGTAGATAAAGATGGTGATGGTTTCGTAGAAGATCCAAAGGGACAACCATTTAAAATTTCATTTGGTCACTATGCAGGTTCAGCAGCATTTGAAGGACGTGCACAAGCAATTGTTCAATCTTGGAATGATATTGGTGTAAAAACAGAATTAGCGACAGGTAGTTTAATTGAGTTTAACTTATATAATGATATGAAAGATAATGATGATGCAGCATTAGAAGCATTCTTCGGTGCGTGGAGTACAGGTGCTGATCCAGATCCATCAGGATTATGGGGTAATGACGCAGAGTGGAACTATGGTCGTTGGGTAGATCCTAAAAACCAAGAATTATTGGATAAAGGCTTAAGTGAAGAAGCATTTGACAAAGAAAAACGTATGGCAACATATGTTGAATGGCAAAAATACTTCAACGAAGAATTACCTGCACTTCCTTTATGGGAAAACTTAGATTTATATGGTATTAATAACCGTTTACAAGGTGTCCATGTCAACGCTGTTGGCTTCCAAACGGATGTTTATAAATGGCATATTAAAGAATAAGCTATTGTGTACTTTAATTCTTGCTAACTAAGTCCTTGAACAGAGGACTTAGTTAGTAAATTTATAGATAAGGAGACGTTACATGCTTCAATATACACTTCGACGACTACTTGGCATGATCCCATTGTTACTCCTTATTTCGTTGGTGGTATTCTTTTTAGCGAAAATGATGCCAGGAGATGCATTTGCTGGTGAAATTGATCCTTCTAATACGAATCCACAATATATCGAAGAAATGAGAGAAAAATTAGGCTATAACGATCCTATTATCCAGCAATACGGTAGATGGATTGTTAATTTTATGCAAGGGGATTTTGGTAAATCAACTGTTTATAAGAAACCAGCAGTAGAAATTATTGCGCAGCGTATACCTAATACCATATTTTTAGCTCTAACATCGTTAATTTTTACCTACATATTTGCATTTATCATGGGCATGTATGCTGGTAGAAAACCCTATACACTTGGGGATAATTTGATTGCAACGTATAATTATCTAGCTTTAGCCATTCCGTCATTTGTTGCGGGAATTGTAGCCATTTACTTTTTCTCGTTCAAATTAGGTTGGTTCCCATTTAACGGATCTGTTGGTGTCGGGCTAGAGCCTGGAAATTTGGACTACTATATAAGTAGATTCCACCATGTTTTACTACCTGCGCTTATATTAGGATTGATGGGAACAGCATCCTATACACAATTTTTGCGGAATGACATTATTGAAAATAGTAGAAAAGATTTTGTAAGAACTGCGAGAGCAAAGGGAACAAAAGAATCGAAAATTTATAACAAACATATTTTACGAAATTCTATTATTCCTCTTATTACGTTCCTTGGGTTTGATATCGCAACATTAATTAGCGGTGCAGTAATAACAGAAACAATCTTTACGTATCCTGGAATAGGTGCTCTCTTCCTTGAATCTGTTGGAAGAAGGGATTATGCAGTCATGATGTCGATCACAATGTTACTTTCGTTTTTAACACTTTTTGGAAATTTAATAGCGGATTTATTATATGGTGTAGTAGATCCACGTATTAGATTGGATTAAGGAGGGGGAAATATGACATTGGTAACGGATCAAGAAGTTTTAACGCCAAAATCGCCAAAGAAAAGCCCCTCGCCATGGGTAATTGCGAGACGAAAGTTCTTTAAAAATAAACTAGCCTTGATTAGCCTTATATTTCTACTGATCGTTATTATCTTATCGTTTCTAGCACCATATATTACAACTAAAGATATTGTCCGGGTGGATTTTACCCAAATAAGTAAACCACCCTCTAGTGAAAATTGGTTAGGAACAGATACAAATGGACGAGATGTGTTTACAAGAATGCTCTATGCTGGTAGATCCTCCTTAACAGTAGGATTAAGCTGTATGTTCTTTATTGTTTTAATTGGAACTACTGTCGGCGCCATTTCAGGGTACTTTGGTGGAAAAATAGATCAAATACTCATGAGATTTACAGATTTTATCTTAATGTTTCCATTTATGATTTTTGTAATTGTTTTAAATCAAATTCTAATTGGAAAAGTATCTGGTCTATGGACTTTGATTTTTGTTATCTCACTTTTAATGTGGGGATCAGTTGCAAGGATTGTACGAAGTAGGGTGCTTGCTGAAAAGGAAAATGAGTATATATTAGCAGCTCAATCAATAGGATGTAAATCATCAAAGATTATTATGAAGCATTTACTACCTAATGTTGCTTCGACGATTATTGTACAAGCAACATTGCTAATGGCTGTAACAATCGTCGCTGAATCTGGTTTAAGCTTTTTAGGGTTAGGCGTACCAGCAGATACACCAAGTTGGGGGAATATGCTGTCCGAAGCTAGAAACTCAGAGGTATTAAAGGAGAAGCTTTGGATGTGGGTGCCTCCTGCAACAGCTATTACGCTAGTAATTTTGTCCATTAATTTTATCGGAGAAGGGTTAAAGGATGCATTAAATCCAAAATCCAGAAGGTAATCAAAAAATGGATATTAAATAAGTGACAAGAAAATAGGGCACCTTTAAATGTAAAAGTAATCACATTTAAAGGTGCCGAATTTTATAAAGGATAATAGTTTAATACACAGTAATATTGATTGTCCTTACAGAGACCATAGAGACCTGGAAATAATGTTTTGAGAGCAACTATTATGGTCTAATCACACAAGGCTTTGGACTGTGGCATGGACCAGGGTAGGCAGATGCTGTGGTAGAACCAACACTAATTAATACGATTGTAAAACAACATGTAGCAAGAAGAAGTTTCATACTTTTTTTCATTGAATACACCCCTTTATTCGTGTTAACTCTATCATAATATATTCCTTAAAATATTTAAACTAATTTTACATAAATGGTATTTATTTACTAATTATTTTATGGAAAATAAAAGAATGAAGGGAATTATAGTCTACTAAAAGGTAGTAAGTTTATTTAGGTTTAGTCTGATGGGGATATGGGGTAATAAAAGAAGTAAATTAAAAAAACTCCCATCACAGTTTTTATACTGTCGATAGGAGTTATAGCTTTTAGCGATTAGCAACCCAAGTTTTTACTAGATCAGCAGTACCATAAACATAATGCTGGTCACCTACTTCATGGTAGGTTGCACTTTCGTCAACCTCTGTATGCTTGTACTGAATACGTTGACGGCGCTTCTCTGACATCGGATCAGGAAGTGGGATAGCTGATAGTAAAGATTTTGTATACGGATGAACAGGGTGATTGTAGATATCATCTGCTTTACCGATTTCCATGATTTTACCACGGTACATTACAGCAATACGGTCACTGATGTATTTTACCATAGATAAGTCATGGGCAATGAAAAGATATGTTAAGCCACGTTCTTTTTGTAGTTGTTTTAGTAAGTTAACAACTTGCGCTTGGATAGATACGTCTAGCGCAGAGATTGGCTCATCTGCAATGATAAACTTAGGATCTAAACTTAGTGCACGGGCAATTCCAATACGTTGACGTTGACCACCAGAGAATTCGTGGGCGTAACGATTCGCGTGCTCTTTGTTTAAACCAACAGCTTCAAGTAACTCTTGAATTTTTGCACGACGTTCTTTTTTATCCTTGTAAAGACCATGAATATCAAAGGCTTCACCAATGATCTCACCAGCCGTCATACGAGGGTTTAAAGAAGCATAAGGATCTTGGAAAATCATTTGCATTTGACGGTTAAATTTCTTTAACTCATTTTTAGATTTTTTTCCATGGACATTTTCACCATCGAAAACAATCTCGCCACCTGTAATATCGTATAAACGAATAATTGAACGACCAGTTGTTGACTTACCACAACCTGATTCACCCACAAGACCAAGTGTTTCACCTTCGTAAACATCGAAGCTGATACCATCTACAGCTTTGATAGGATTACTTGGCGAACCAAAATGCTGCTGTAAATTTTTGATTTCAAGAATTTTTTTCGCACCAGTTTTAGTCATTTTCTTGTGCCTCCTTTGCTAAATACCCTTCAATACGTTTAGCAACCGCATCTGGAAGAGGAATCTTTGGTGCATCAGGATGCAACAACCAAGTCTTTGCAAAATGTGTTTCACTTACTTGGAACATTGGTGGCTCTTGTTCATAATCAATCGCCATAGCATACTCGTTACGAGCTGCAAATGCATCACCCTTAGGTGGATTCGTCAGATCTGGTGGTGAGCCTGGAATCGTACGTAATAGCTCATCAGTATCATTATCTAAATCTGGCATTGAACCAAGTAGACCCCATGTGTAAGGATGCTTTGGATTATAGAAAATATCATTTACAGTACCATATTCAACGATTTGTCCAGCGTACATTACTGCTACACGGTCAGCGATATTCGCCACTACACCTAAATCGTGTGTAATGAAAATGATAGATGTTTGCGAGTTTTTCTGAATTTCTTTCATTAATTCTAAAATTTGCGCTTGAATTGTTACGTCTAGAGCTGTTGTCGGCTCATCTGCAATTAATAGCTTTGGATCAGCTGCAAGGGCAATGGCAATAACAACACGTTGACGCATACCACCTGAAAATTCATGTGGGTATTGGTTATAGCGTTTTTCAGGGAAGGGGATACCTACCTGTGTTAAAAGCTCAATTGCACGTTTTTTCGCTTCGTCTTTAGAAACTTTTTTGTGTTGCAAAATTACTTCAGTTATTTGACGTCCGACCTTCATTGTTGGGTTCAAACTTGTCATAGGATCTTGGAAAATCATTGCAATTTCATTTCCGCGTACTTTAGACATTTCTTTATCAGTTAATGGAACTAAATCACGGCCATTAAATAAAATTTGTCCTGACTCATAAATACCAGGTGGCTGGGGAATTAGTTTCATTAATGCATTACTCGTAACACTTTTACCAGAGCCTGATTCACCTACTATAGCGAGTGTTTCACCCTCCTTTAAATCAAAGTTAACACCACGTACAGCATGGACAAGCCCTGCATAAGTTTTAAAGTTAATTCTTAAATCTTTTACTTCTAGAATTGTTTTACTCATTTCGGCCACCTCCTTATTTACGTAGTTTTGGATCTAGAGCGTCACGTAAGCCGTCACCAACTGCGTTAAACGCAAAGATTGTCAGTGAGATAAATACTGCTGGGAAAATCAAGCGCCATGGAGCATTGGCAATAGCTTTATTACCATCAGAGGCCATTGTACCCCAAGAAGCAGTTGGAGCAGGCACCCCAAGACCAAGGTAGCTTAGGAATGATTCAGTGAAAATAGCAGATGGAATTGTTAACGTCATCGTTACTAAGATTGCACCAAGAGCATTCGGAACTAAGTGTTTAATAATTAAATGGCCTGTACTAGCACCTAATGTACGAGCAGCAAGAACATATTCTTGATTTTTAATAGATAATACTTCACCACGAACGATACGAGCCATGTTAATCCATCCAGTGATGGACAGGGCAATAATCATTGGGAATAAACCAGGTTGCATAACAACTAAAAGTACGATTACTACTAGAAGGTAAGGTACAGCTGTTAAAACGTCGGCAATACGCATCATGATGTTATCAACACGACCGCCTGCTAAGCCTGAAATACTTCCCCATAAAACACCGATAATTAAATCAATAATCGCTGCAGCAATACCGATAAATAGGGAAATACGAGCGCCTTCCCAAATACGAACGAAAATATCACGACCAAGGTCATCCGTTCCAAACCAAAATTGTGCAGATGGTGGTGCGTTGTAAACACCTAGCTGATCACTTGCTTTATATTGAGAAAACATTGGTACGAATGTAGCCATTAAAATAACAATGATTAAAATGATTATCCCAATGATGGCTAATTTGTTATGAGAGAAACGGAGAAATACTTCTTTCCAAAAGGAGACTGATTTATCAGCTAATTTTTCCGTTGCTTCATGATTTCCACCAACAATTTTAAACTTATCTTTTTCAATTTGTTGCTGTGTCATTATTTTTTCGCTCCTTTCAGTTTAATACGCGGATCAATCACACTATATAGAATATCAACGATTAATACCGCAAATAAAAGGATGATGGAATAGAACACCGTCGTACCCATAATTACTGTATAGTCACGGTTTGTAATACTTTGAACAAAGTGCTTACCAAGTCCAGGAATAGCGAAAATTTGCTCAACAATGAAACTACCTGTTACAACACCAGCTGTTAATGGACCAAGGTATGTTACGACTGGCAGAAGGGCATTTCGTAATGTATGACGGAATACGATTGTCCATTTACCAATACCTTTTGCACGAGCCATTTTTACATAATCACTATTGTTTTGTTCAAGCATACTTGAACGTGTTAATTTTGCGATAAAGCCCATGTGAGAGAAAGCGATTGCAAGGGCTGGTAAAATACTATAAATAAAGCCCTTCCACCCACTAATAGGGAACCAGCCTAGCTTAAAGGCTAAGAAATACTGCATTAAACCTGCTAAGATAAATGAAGGTACTGATATACCGAGCACCGCAAAGGACGTTGCCAAATAATCCGGGAACCTATTATGATATAGCGCGGAAACTACGCCAATTAATACACCGAATCCAACTGCTAATAGCATAGCTTCAATCCCTAATGTTAATGAAACAGGGAAACTTTCAGAAATCATATCATTTGTAGAACGCGCTTTATATTTCATTGACTCACCGAAATTGAATGTGGCCGTATCGATTAAATAATCTTTATATTGAATATACCAAGGGTTATTTAATCCATACGTTTCGTTTAACTTCTCCTCAATTTGAGGTGGGAAATTACGTTCACTCGCGAAAGGACTACCAGGAGCGAGACGCATTAAGAAAAACGTAACCGTTACGATGACGAAAAGCGCGAGAAGTATATACATCAGCCTTTTCAAAATATATTTAATCACATAAAACTCCTCCTTCTATTTGTCAATTTTCAGACAAATATATGCCTTCGTATTTTAAAAAGAGCTGACTCGCGCCGAAGTGGCTACGAGGCAGCTCTTCGCTGTAGAGCTAAATAAGCGAATTATTTGTTGATTATTTCTCTACTTTAACCTCTTTAAGAGAGATGTTACCAAGGATGTCTGCCTTCATGTTTTTCACATAATCTTGTACTACAGATAGGTTCGTGTAGTAGTAGATTGGAATAACTGGGAAATCATTTACAGCAACTTTTTCAGCTTGTTTTAAAAGCTCAAGACGTTTAGCAGGATCTGCTTCAACGTTAGATTGATCTAATAATTTTTTGTATTCTGCACTTTCCCAACCAGTATCGTTGTTACCGTTTGCAGCAGTGTCATACATTTCTAAGAATGTATAAGCATCGTTGTAGTCACCAACCCAGCCCATACGGCCAACTTGGTAATCTAATTGGTTAAGTTTTTCTAAATATACTTGCCATTCAGAGTTATCTAGACCTACAGTGATACCTAGGTTTTTAGTCCAGCCCTCTTGAACGTATTGAGCGATAGCAGCGTGTGCTTCACTTGTGTTGTAAGAAAGGTTAATTTTGATATCTGCTGGGTTTGTAATTCCAAGTTCTTTCATACCAGCTTCAAGTGCTGCTTTAGCACCTTCGATATCGTTATCTTTGAAGTAACCACGGTCTTCTTCAAAGCCATGAACTGCGATAGGAACCATGCCTAATGCAGGTTTTTGCTCACCTTTAGTAATGTTGTCAATTAAACCTTGACGATCAACTGCTAAAGCTAACGCTTTACGGATGTTAGCGTTTCCAGTGATTTTATCTTTTGTATTTAGCTTGTACCAGTAAACAGAAGCTTGGTCATTAATATTTAATGAACCATCAGCTTTAAATGCGTCGATTGAATCAAGTGCCACAGATTGGAATGGTGCACCTAAGTAGTCAATTTCTCCAGCTTTGAAGCTTGTTGCTGCAGTTGCTTCAGACTCAACCATACCGATATTAACAGTTTCTAAAGAAACTTTATCAGCATCCCAGTACTCTGGGTTTTTCTTTAATACGATTGTATCATTGTGTCTCCATTCAGCTAATGTGAAAGGACCGTTTGTTACATAGTTTTCACCAGCATCTGCATACCACTCATCATTACCTTCAACTACTTTTTGGTTTAATGGTGCATATGTTTTGAATGCTGTTAATTCTAAGAAGTAAGGTGTTGGGTTTTCTAAAGTTACTACTAATGTTTTTTCGTCTTGTGCTTTAACGCCTACATCATCAGCAGAACCTTCACCATTGTTGTATGCTGCAGCACCTTTAATTGGGTAAAGGATTGAAGCATATTCAGAAAGATTGTCTGGGTTTAATGCCCATTTCCAAGCGTATTCGAAGTCACCAGCTACTACTGGATCTCCGTTTGACCATTTAGCATCACGTAATTTGAACGTGTATGTTTTTAAATCTTCACTAACTTCCCAGCTTTCAGCAGCAGCTGCAACTGGACGAGCGTCTGCATCAAGTGTTGTTAATCCTTCAAAAGTATTTGTTAGAATAACACCAGAAGTTGTATCTGTTGCTAATGCAGGATGAAGAGATGGCGGCTCAGAAGCTACTACTACATTTAATTCGCCACCTGATGAAGTTGTTTCTGAAGAACCAGAATCTTTTCCTTCGTCTTTAGATTTGTCAGACGAATCTCCACCGAAGCCACATGCAGCAAGTACTAAAGAAAATACTGCAAGGACTGTTAGTAATAAAAACTTTTTGTTTTTATTCATGTGAATCCCCCTTATACAATTTTTAAGCCTTTTGTGAAGCTCCTATTTAATATACCAAAAAAATCATTGTGTACAAAATAAAAAAGATTCGAATTTATATAGTATTATCTGACATTTAGGAGAATAATAAATTTTTCCGATTTATCACGCTAAAGAGGCGAAGTGTATATATATTAAAAATTTGATATTTACTTATTCTGAATATCAAAAATAAAGTAAAAATAAAAAAATGATTTACTATACGGAAAATTCCTATTTTTTTGATAATATTATCGATATTTGAAAAATGAATCAAAAGTCATAGATGTAATACCTTGAGGAATTTGTATAGATTTGTAGAAAATCTATGTAAAACTCAGTGAATTAGATTCTTTTACAGGTAATTTCTTGTAATTTATTATCGCAAAACATGAATATTTTTATCTATTAATGATATATAAGAAACTTGTTTTGTATTTTTCTAGGATTATCCATTTGTGGGGAAGAAAAAGAAAAAAATGAGCATTTGTATGAAAAAAGGTACCCATACTAAGAAAAATTTGGATTTAGTGACAAGCTAGTTTACGAGATTAAGTTTTTTTGAAATAATTTTGGGGCTAGTTGTATATACATGCATATATGCAGTCGGTTACTGTTTTATTCATCAGTTAAAAAATAAAAGGAATGCTTCATTTCGCCTTGTATTCTTCCAAAGAGAACTGTTTAAATCGTATTGTTTTTTTGAGGATGTCATTTGTCTTACTGAAGAGGATTGATAATGCAAATAATTACTAAAAATCTGTTTATTCATCGAATGAAAACGTTAACAATAGCTATTCAGAAGGATATTCTTCCACTTTTTAAGTGGTATACCATGAAAAAATATAAAAAACAGTGCATCCCATTTATAAAATGCACTGTTTTCTATTTAAAGTTTAAATTGATTGATCTGATTCTGTAAATCTAAGGACTTTTCGCTTAGATCTGAGGCAACTTGGTTTACTTGTTGTACTGTTATAGATTGTTCTCTTGTTGCTGAAGCTACAATTTTTGTATTATCCGCGCTCGTTGAAGCACCATGGGCGATTTCTGCAACGGACGCTGCAACCTGTTCAGCGCTAGCTGAAATTTCTTCAGAGGTAGCTGATATATCTTCTATTTGATCTGTCATCGTATTAATTGCTTTCACAATTCCTTCAAAGGCTTGTCCTGCATGTCCGATGATTTTAACGCCCTCTGTGACAGAATGAAGTCCATCAAAGACTGCTTTTTCTACATTATGTGTATCCTGTTGAATATCTAGCGTTAAGGCAACGATTTGGTTGGCTGATTGTTTGGATTCCTCAGCTAACTTACGAACCTCATCTGCTACTACCGCAAATCCTTTACCATGCTCTCCAGCTCTAGCCGCTTCAATTGCTGCATTGAGTGCCAATAAATTTGTTTGATCTGTAATAGCTGTAATAACAGCTGTGATCTGACTAATCTCATCTGATTGCTTACTCAATTTTTGAACAAGATTATTAATCGTTTGTGTTGATTCATGGATGACATTCATTTGTTGCTGAGCTTCTTCTACCGTCTCATTTCCATTTGTTGCTAATTCTGAAGTTGTTATAGCATTCTGATGTAGTTGTTGAGTTGCCTCAGCTATTCGTTGAACACCTACAGCCGTTTCATCCATAGCGTGTGCGCTTTCGTTAGCTGCAACTGTAGCTGTCACTGCAGCCTCAGCTGTTTCGTTAATCCGTATTGTAATTTCATCAGCAGTGGCAGTAATTTCTTCAGTTGAGGCAGAAAGTTCCTCTACTGAAGCTGTTAAATGCTCTGCATTGTCCTGTATATGCGTTAATAAATTTTTCAGATTCCCCTTCATGGCATTAAAAGCTGCTGAAAGTTGACCAATTTCATCTTTTGATTGATGGGTAATATCTGGATGAATTAATTCTCCATTAGCTACATGGTTTGCAGCCAGAACGACAGATTTTAAAGGGCGTGAGATTGTCCGTTGTATATAGAAAATAAGGAAAATACCTAGAGCGATACCAATAATGATTGCGATAATGGAAATAATTTGTGAATTAAACACGGCCTGTTTAGATTCTTTTGTCACAATATCTAGTTGTTGCTTTTGATAGTTTCCAATTTGATCGGATACATCTTGTATACCTTTATTAGCTTGTTGGACTTCACCATTTACCTTCTGCAAAGCACCTTCTAGATTACCAGCTTCAAATAAAGCTATTGCTTCAGTTGCTGCCTTGTTAAAAGAATCATTATGAACTTTTAATTCCTGTGCATATGTTTCCATTTCAGCTGAATTCGATTTTTCAGTGATTTCATCTACATGTGTGTCGAGCATACTTGCATATTTTGAGAAACTCTCTTTGTTAGCAGGTTTGTCTTCGATGATGATGGCACGAATGAAAAGACCTTGCATAGCCATTTCGTATTGAATATCATCTGCTAATTCTACCAGGGCAACATGTCCTTCTAATGCATTTTCAATCTTTTTTTCAATGTTTGAAAATAACAGGAACATAATGAACAAAGAAATGATTAATGTGAGAATAATTGCAAAGAAACCAAAGCTTAATTTTTTACCTACAGACATATAGATACGCCCTTTCCTGAATGCTCTATAAAAATTTTTATACTTTAATTTAGCGTTTCTCAGTAGTAGAAGTCAATATACGTTGAAGGAAACAGTGCAGATTATTCATGTGTTTTTATATTGTTATTATAATAAGGAAGATTGTCTGTAAAAATCAATCAAGATAAGGTTGTTTTCATCGTTTTATAGTACGGATTACGTGTACTCGTTATAAAAAGGAAGAAACCGATACTATTTGTATCGGTTTCTTCCTTTCAGACTGTAGACAAAAGCCATCGAGAGGTTCACTCTCGATGGCTTTTGTCATTTTTCTTCCTATTTCTTTTTTAGATTTGGTTATATACAACCAAATCTAGCATACTCTTCGAGCATAGATACCTTCTTAAGCTGCCTGCCACGTCCAAGTAGCCAGTTTCTTTAAATTCATGGCAGCAAAAGTAAGCATCGCCTGCATGGACAATTTTTTCAGACCTCTTAAGGTTGTCCATCGCATACCATGCTTTTCTTTTGCATCGGCAAAGACACGCTCAATCGTTTCTTTGCGCTTTGCATAGATTTGTTTGATGTCATAGGAATGGCGTAAATGTTCAGCTTCCTCCACATACGACTCCCAGATATGGCGTTGAATGAGTTTTTGATGATGCTTACTTTCTGTACATTGGGAAAGGCTTGGACACTTCGCACAAATCAAAGGATTCGATTTATATTGCCGATATCCTTCTTTCGTCGTTGTTGCATACTTCAATATCTGCCCTTGTGGGCAAAGATAACAATTATAATGCTCGTCATATATATACTCATGCTTTCGGAAGAATCCATCTTTCGTTTTAGGTCGTGTATACGGAAGAACAGGCAACATTTGATTCTCTAATAAAAAGTTCGTAATCGCTGGTGTTTTATAGGCTGCATCTGCCGCAACAGCGATTGGTTTTTGAACGTTTTGAATGACTCTTTCCACAAGTGGCTGCAATACATGGCTATCGTGCACATTTCCCGGAGTCACAATGGCACCTAAGACAAAGCCCTTTTCATCTGTCGCTGCATGAAAAGAATACGCAAACTGTTTCGTACGTTCATCCTTCACGTAATACCCACTTTCAGGATCTGTCGTGCTTTCCTTTATTTCTTTCCATTCTTCTTTTTCAAATTTCTCCGGGGAAAAGGGCTTTTTTCCGTGTTCCTCACGATCAATATTTAACTCTAATTGAAGTTTCTCTTCATAAGCCCGTGTTTCTTTTCGCACAACTTTTTTATCATACTTTCGTTTATTCGCACTCGCTTTCACATGCGTAGAATCGATAAATAAATGGTCTGCATGGAGGAGTCCTTGATGCATAATCTCTTTTAATATACGATAGAATATCTGCTCAAATATATCAGTGTCTTGAAAGCGACGGACATAATTTTTACCGAAGGTAGAGAAATGCGGGACTTCTGTATGGAAGCCAAATCCTAAAAACCAACGATACGCCATATTCGTTTCAATTTCTTTGATGGTTTGACGCATGGACCGTATACCAAAAACGTACTGAATAAACGTCATTTTAAAGAGAACAACAGGATCAATACTAGGGCGTCCTTTGGCAGAGTAGAGGTTTTCTACTAAAGGATAGATAAATGAAAAATCAATA